>JBCCLX010000080.1:0-13280 GCA_039026635.1 Pseudomonadota bacterium | reverse complement strand
GAGCGGGTGGGTCTGCGGATACCAGATCGAGCCAATGAAGCTCGTCTGCGCGGCGGCGGTACCCCCTGCAAGCAGGGCGGCAGCCATAGCGGCCGTTGCAAGTCCCTGTCTCAGCATTCTTTTTCTCTCCTCTCCTGTTGTCTCATGCGTCAATGCCTGCGCCGCGGACGGCGCAAGCGAGGCCGACCTCAAGCCGGCAAGCGGTTCTTTACGATGGAGCCGCGTTTTATGATGAGGGCGAGCGCCTCGCCCTGCCCGGTCAGCAGGGAGAGATCGGCGAGCGGATTGCCGTCGACGAGGATCATATCGGCCGAGGCGCCGGGCGCGAGCGTGCCGATCTCACCTTCGCGGCGCAGCAGCTTGGCGCCCACGCTCGTGGCCGAGCGGATGATCTCCGCCGGGGGCAGCACCTGGGCCCGGATGCGAAACTCGTCGGATTGTCGGCGGTGCATATCGCCCAGAAGATCGGTCCCGAAGGCCATCTCAACGCCCGCGTCGCGGAAGATGGCGAGCGAGGCGAGACCGGCACCGCGCACATCCTCGATCTTGGCAATCGAATCCGGCGGTAACCCAAGGCCGGGCCCATCCTCGGCCAGCGCCTCGTAGGTTGCCAGCGTCGGCACCGCGATACAGCCTTTCTCGGCCATCAACCGGGCCGTCTCCGCTGTGACCAAGTTGCCGTGCTCGACCGAATGCACCCCGCACTCGACCCCGCGCCGGATCGCCTCGTCGGTATAGAGATGGGCCGCCACATAGGTCTGGGCCATCGCCGCCTCCTCGGCGGCGGCCAGCATCTCCTCACGGCTGAAGCCGAGAAACGCGATTGGGTCGGTCGGCGAGGAGACGCCACCGTTGGCCATGAGCTTCACAAACTCGGCGCCCGCCTTGATCTCCTCGCGGATGGCCAGGCGCAGCGCATCCACCCCATCGGCGATACGGCCCATGGCGCCGAGGCGATCCGGATACTGGGCCGCGTCGCGCCGATCGTAGCGGCCGCGATAGTCCGTGTGCCCGCCGGTCTGGGAGAGCGCCTTGCCGCAGATGACAAGGCGCGGCCCCTCGATCAACCCGGCCTCCTCGGCCTCCACGAGCCCGATATCCGCCCCGCCGAGGTCGCGCACGGTGGTAAAACCGCGATGCAGCATCCCACGCATGATCCGTGCGGCATGCAGCGCGACGAGGCTGTTGGGCAGCGCCGCATTGGCGCCGAGGTTGGGCGTGGTGGCGATCACATGGACATGGGCATCGATCAGCCCTGGCATGACGATGCGTCGCTCCGCCTCGATGACCGAGAGGCCCGCCGGCGCCGTCAACTCCGTCTCCGAGAGCGCGACGATGCGCCCGCCTTCCACCCGAATATCCACGGGCCCACGCGGCACATCGGTCTCGCCGTCGACGATCAAGGCATCGCGTAAGAGGAAATCCGTCATGCGTCGCGCCGCCTGCGCGTGCCGTCGGGTCTTCGCACCCTCAGGGACTTGCCGCTCGCCGGCCAACACCGACGCACGGTAGATGACGAACCACACCGCATGTCTTGATCATGCGCAGTGTGCAACCGATCGCAATGCTAACCTTTGACGCTGGGAAACTTCTGCGCCGCTCGAACGGTCGCGAAACAGACGGGCTCGAGACGCACGGCTGGTCAGAGCGCGAGTGGCGCCGTCTGTCCGCTCTGTTCGAGGTGCCAGTGCGCCTGCCAGGCGGCGTTCTCGCGCTCCAGGGTCAGGAAGTTGCGTTCGGCCACATAGCGTTCCTGCCGCGCCGGCAGCGGCAGGATCCGGATCGGATGCTCCGGCAGCGGGGCCTCGCCAAGCCTGGCGATGGCCCCGAGGACCCGCGCCCAGGCTCGCGGCGGCGGCCTGTGGGTAATGCCGGAAGCGACAAGCTGATGCAGGACCCGGCTCCCTCCAAGCGCCATCTCCGCCCGTGTGGCCAAATGGATCTCGCCCGAGAGCGCGGTCACGCCCCCCTGATCCGAGACCATCGCGCGCACCAGGCGGAGCATCCGCTGCCACTCCGCCCGATGAGCCCGGCTCTGCCACTGATCGCGCAGGTCATCTTCATACTTCTGCATCGCCGGAACGAGGTTGATGACCATCTCCAGGATCGAGAGCCGAGGCCCCAAGAGCGGCACCGAAGACATCAGGAGCGTCTGCCCCGGCATAGGGGCCGCTTCGCCATCCATGAAATCCCAGCCGCCCGCGCCCAGGATATTGCGCCGCGTGCGCTCCCCGCGCAGATCGGGCGCCAAGATGCGCAGCCCGGGCATGCGGACGGCCCAGCTTAGGTGCGTTCCGTCCGGGTCGTGGAACCTTCCCGGCAGATCCCCGTCCCGCGCCGCATGCTGGAAGACGAGGCATGCCTCCCGCGCCACCTGGAAAAGCACCTGGCCCACTCCCGAATGCAGCCGCGATGCCGTCAGAGAGCCCCAGCCGTCGCAGATGTCATGGTCATCCCACTGCATCAGCGAGGGCACCCGCGCGGCGATCCAGGCAAAATCGGGGGCGGCATAGAGCCAGACATAGCGTGCCAGGAACTGCGCCCGCAGGTGATGACGCAGCGCCTCCAGCTCTTCCGTCGTCGGATCCTTGGGCACACGGCGCGGCCAGTCCTCACTCAGCGGATGACCATGCGTTGCCTCGTCGGCATAGACCTGATCGCCCCCGTGGAGGAGCAGCGCGAACGGTGCGCGACGGTGCTCCTCGCCGAGTTGACCCCACATCGCGTTGCGCTCGGCATCCTCGCGGTCGAGGTCGCCGTGCTCCTCCCCATTGCAGGACACGAAGGCGATCCGCAGATCGGGGGATGAGACGGGCGCGAGATCGAACCGCTGGCCGTTCCAGAAATAGCCAGAGGGGGCGCCGGCCGGCACGCTGAACCGCGCCCGCAGAACCTGCACCCCGTCGTAGGTCGCCAAAATCTCGGCGCTGTGCGGCTGCCCCTCGACATCGATTGGGGCCACGGCCGTGCCATCCGAGATGAAGAGAGCCGAGAGATGACAGGCCTCCCGCTCGATCCCATCAAGGATCAAGACCGGGCCAATCACGGAGCGCGGGAGTGCAACCATCCGGCGCACTTATGATCGGTAAACGCGCTGGCAAGCCTTCCTGCATGCGACAATCGCAGGTCATGCACCCGCCAGCATTGGCTTTCCTGGCCGCCACCGCGCAGTCCGTCCGGCTTCACTCGGCACGGTGGACGGCTGCCCCTGATCGGCAAGCCCGAGGGGGCCAGCGCCGATCAACCGCCGAGCGCTAGGCTGATCCGGGCCATGATGCTGAACGGCGCGCCGGGATGGCCGCGCCCGTCCGACTGGTAGCTGCTCTCGTAGTAATAGGTGTCGAAGAGGTTCTCGAGGTTCAGTTGCGCCTTCAGCGGCCCGCGGCTGACGCCGAGAGAAGCGTTGACGATCGCATGACCGGCAAGCTTGCTGACGGGCGCGTTGGAGATGTTGCCGAACTCTGAGCTCTGGAAGGTGACATCCGCGCCCGCGAAGGCGCCCCAACCGCTCCCAAGCTCGGTCCGATAACTCGTTCCCACCGTACCGCTCCATTTCGGTGCCGCGCGGAAGGCATTGTCACCGACGTCGATGGGGCCCGCTGTCGTCGGCACGACGGTGCCATCCGCAAAAGAGGTGTGCAGGAAACCGAGCTCCCCGAAGACGCTCCACCCCTCCATGATCTCATGCGCCACCGAAACCTCGAAGCCCGCGGCTTCCGCCTCGTCGACCGAGGTGATGCCAACGATCAACGAGGCGTCGTTGAAGAAGGTGTGGCGGTCTTGGTAGTCGGTGTAGAAGGCGCTGGCGCTGAAAACCGTGGCGCCGAAATCGCCCTTTAGCCCCACTTCGACGGTGTTGGAGCGCTCGGAGGGCAGGAAGAGATCGGCCGGGTTGGTCGCGCCGCTGCGGGCGGTGCCGGGCTTGAACCCCTGGGCGAAGCTGCCGAAGGCGGCGAGATCGGGCGTGATGGCATAGGTCACGGCGAACCGACCGACGGCGTTGGTGAAGCTCTCCTCTCCGGCAAACTCGGATGGCGCGAAGAAGGTGTAGATCTGCTGGGCATCGCGCGTCACGCGCGAGACCCGGCCGCCGGCGCTGACTGTCAGCCGGTCCGTCAGATCGAAATCAACCTGCCCGAAGGCTTCGTAGCGGCGGGTGTCCTGCGTGAAATCGAAGGTCTGGGAGAAGCCGGCGACCGTACTGGTCTGATCGATGGCATTGCGCTCATCGGCGAAATAGGCGCCCAGCTGCCAGCCCAAGCGACCGTCGCCCTTGTCGCCAACGATCCGCAGCTCCTGGAAGAGGTAGTCCTCATCGGTGTCGACGGTGTTGACCAGGGTGAAGGCCGGAAAGCTCGCGAACTGATCCAGCTCGTAGCTGAGATCTCGCCATCCGGTCTGAGAAATCACCTCGAAACCCGGTCCATAGGCCGTGATCACGCCCGTGACACCGGTGCTTAGGCGCTCGTCGCGGGGCTCTTCGCCGAGCGTACTCAGCGTGTAGCTGCCGTCCTCGGCCGTATCGAGAAACCCGCCCCCCACATCCTGACTGTGATCGACCGACAAGGAGATATCGAGCCAGTCGACCGGAGTGAGGCGCGCTTCGGCGAGCAGGCTGTAGTCATCGTCGCCGCCGATGCGCTCTCCGGTCTCCGCGCTCCGTAGATAGCCGTCGGAATTCAGATAGCTGCCGCTGAGACGCAGACTGGCCGCCCCCTCGGGGCCAAAACCCGCCTCCACGCTGCCCGCCGCCCCATAGGTGCCGAAGCTGCCGCCAAGCGCTGAAGCCTTGGCTTGATACCCCTCACGGATAGGATCGCTTGTGACCACATTGACAGCGCCTGCAAGCGCGTTCTGACCGAAGAGCGTGCTCTGCGGACCGCGCAGGACCTCAATCCGCTCGACGTTCAGCAGATCGAAGTTCGACAGGCCAGTGGGACGCGGCACACCGTTCACGAAAACGCTGACAGAAGGATCGGTGAAGGGGATCTCGTTGCTGATCCCGCGAATCACCACCAGGTCGTTGTAGGCGCTGCCCTGGTCCTGGATGCTCACATTCGCGAGCGGAGCAATGGCCTGCGACAGGGTCTCACTACCACGGCGCGCGATCTCTTCCTCGGTCACCAGGCCGACACTCACCGGAACCTCCAGGGGATCCTGCTCGATCCGCTGGGCCGTGATCAGAAGCTCCTGCAGCTCGACCACACCCTCGAACGGTGGCGCTGGATCGTCCGTGCCGGTCTCCGATTGCGTCTGCGCGTGGGTCCCGTTCGACCAGGCGAGGCAGAGAAGCGCCGCGAGGCAAACCGTCACCCATCTCCCGCTGCGGCTGAGGCAAAGCGCCTGCTCACATGTCTTGGCCATCATTCGAGCATCTCCCAGGAGCAGTTGTTGATCCTGGGCGAGGGTAGGGGTCGGTCGCCATGCGGTGCCTTCGTGGGCTCAAGATCGACCGCATCCCGCTCAAATATGCCGTGTCTCCTGGCTAGGCGGATAGCCGAAACGGCGGCGAAAGGCCGTGGAAAAGGAGGTGGGGTTCGAGAAGCCGACGCGAAGGCTCAGCTCGATAATGCTGATCTCCTCGGTCCTCAGGATGGCGCGCGCACTGTCGAGCCGTCGATTGCGCAGATAGGCGAAGATCGTCTCGCCATGTTCGGCCTTGAAGTGGTTGGAGAGGGTCGTCTGGTTGATCCCGGCAAAGCGGGAAAGCGCCTTCAGCGACGGCGTCACTTCGATGTTCTGGTCGAGATACTCGGCAACCTTCTGCACCCGAGCCCAGTCGCGCTGGGAGAGTGCGCCACGGGACGCCTGCGCCGCGTTCTCCAGGTCGCTGCGAAACTGACCGAAGAGTTGCAGGGCTAGGCCTTCGAGCATCAGCTCGCTGCCGGCTTCTTCTGTGTCGATCTCGAGGACGTGCTGCGCGAGCCGGGAGATCCGGTGGCTGGTGGGCAGCACATCGATGTCGGTCGAGCGATCCGCGTAGGACTGCAGGAAGGAAAGATCGAGGAGCGATCCGTCCTGTGCGCTCGCGAGCGAGGCTCTCGGCATCATGATCCCGACGCCGGAACAATGCTCTCCCGCCTTGTAGGAGTTGGTACACTCGGTCGGGACATCGAAATTGATGATGATGGGACGACCGACGGGGATGCTGAGCTCACCGGTATCGGCAAGCCTAATGCTCGTCGATTTGCCCGACAGCATGATTCCAAGAAACAAGCCCGGCGGCTGCTCGACGGTCATACCCACATCGTCAGCATAGACCATCTCATGACCGGCCAGAGTGCATCCGTTGGACAAGCTGTGCGACACGAAACGCTGCGCAGGCTCGAAGCGCGCAAGGGTGGCGCGGTCAAACTCGGTGCTCGATTTTGGGTCTGTCATCTGTCCAGTCACGCCGCCGTCTAAGGGAGGGCTGGCGATCGCTGGCTGACGCAACGCTATCACGCCTCATAGACCTTTCACAGCGACCCGGTCGATCCGATCGAGGCTCTGATAGAGGGCCCAGATCAACCTGAGACCGCGATCGCCGATGAAGGGGGCGGATTTTGGCTTTCTGCGCTGATCGCGATTGCAGACATAGCCGAAGCCGATGCCCCGGTCGGGATCGACAAAGCCGACGCTGCCGCCCATCCCACAGTGACCGAAGCTGCGCGGATTGGGGCCGAAGTCGGCAAGGGGACCGTGGTTGAAGAAGACCCCGAGGCCGACCCGGGCCGTAGTACCGGTGGCCATCTCCTGGCACGCCTCAGGGCTGTCTTGCGCCATCTGATCGACCATGGCGGCGGAGAGGACGCGCTTGTTCCCAAAACCTCCGCCGCCGGCCAGCATGGCATAGAACCGCGCCAGCCCCTCGGCCGTGCCGAAGCCAGAGACCGCCGGGATCTCCGCGCCACGCCAGGCCGCTGAATTCGGCTGATACTGAGTACCGCAAGGCCGAAAGTACTGTGCCTTCCAGCCCCCCAGTCGCGGGATCACGCTGCTCATCATCCAGGCCTGCAATCTCGGCAGCGCGAGCCCGATCTCAGTGTCAGCCGTGCGCCCTGCCATCTCGCTCTGAAAGCGCAAGCCATAGTCGAGGGCCAGGGGACGGGCGATGTGCTGATCGAAGTAGGCCGACGGCAACAACCCGGAGATCCGACGCACAAGCTCACCGACCAGATGCCCGAAGGTGACCGCGTGGTAAGCGAGCCGGCTGCCCGCAGGCCAAAGGAGCGGGGCCTCCTCGAGCGCCGCAACCATCCTGTCCCAGTGAAACACATCGCCGGGGCGGCTGGCTTTGACGACCGGCAATCCCGCGCGATGGCTCAGCACATGGCGGAGCGTGACCGCTGCCTTAGCCGTCCCGTCCCCGCGTGCAAAGTTCGGCCAATGGGTCACGACCGGGTCGTCCAGATCGGCCAGGCCACGGTCGACCAGATGCAACAAACAGAGCGCCGTCATCGGCTTGCAGGCGGAGAAGGTGCTCACGCGTGTGTCGCCGGCCCACATCGTTTGGCGATCGATACGCGCGTAGCCGCCCCAAAGATCGACGACCTTGAGACCGCCAAGATAGATGCAGAGCGCGCTCCCCAACTCCTCCCCATCATTATGAAGCGCCTCGAATTGCCGCTGCATGGCTTCGAAGCCAGGCGTGACAAGGGGTGTTCGAGAGCTGGTCTGCGCGGCCATGCGCGGAGATTGACAGGTCCGGCGTCCGCGGGGCTTAGCCAAACAAAGAGAGGCATTCGCTCGCTGCAGCTTTCGCGGGCGAGCGCCTGTCGCCCGCATCTGGCGCTCCTTGGTGCGAGCACGCGGATGGCCGTTCGAGACCGGATCTGGCCAACGATCCCGAAGCTCCGGGACGCGCCGCGAATGACGGTGACACCGCCAAAGCCGTCCGCCTGCCTTTGGGCAGTGGCGATCTGCTCATCCGTAGCGCGGTACTTCGGGATCCTGGGCACTCCTCGTCCTCAGGATCATGCTCGAAATCTCGCAGGCAGATCGGATCCGTTCAGAGGGTCAGGACCCGTGCCCTAGTCGGGAATGGAGCGGGTTGCGAAGGCGATAAGACGGGCGCGCGCGTCGCGTCCACTCTCCTCATCGCCGGCGAAGGTGACCCCCCGCACACCGCATTCTGCGAGAAACGCGCGCCGCTCATCCGGTGTCGCCACTGAATGCGCACCGTCGAGGGTCACCGTCCGTCCAGCCTCGTCAACGCGCAGCGTGCAGCGTGGCGAGGTGTCTCGAACGGTGATGGCCCCGCCGATCTCGAAGCGACGGGCGCCGCTGTCAAACCCATGCGCGGCGGTCTCGTAGAGCGTGACGGAGACGGGCTGCTCCGCCGCCTTCCAGGCCTCGGCCTGTCGAAGGCATGGGGCCGAGGGCGTCCAGTCATCCTCCCCTGCCAGCAGCAACAAGAGCGGGCTCGCCAAGACATCGCCGTCCAACTGAAACCCGCAGAACGGGTAGAACGCAGCGGCGAAGGCGAGCGGCGGTGCCTCTGGCGCGAGCATGCCCTGAAGCCGGCTGACGCTCGCCAAGGTGACGGCAGTGGCCCCCTTCGACCAGCCGACCGCCCCGATCTGGGAGGGCTCGAGACCGAGCTCCGCGACCAGCGCATCCCGCGCCTTGAAGATGTCGGACGCCATCTGCTGCTCGCTGACCCTGATCTGATCCCGCGCCACGGACCGCACACCGCGCTCGCCGAAATGATCGAGGATGAGCGCCGCCCATCCGGCCTCAGCGAAGAGCGCCGCGGCACGCTCTTGGCGCCCACCCGTGCCAGCCGCGCCATGGCTGAGGATCGCCGCGCCCCGTGGCGGCGCCCCCTCAGGCAACACCAAGCGACCCGTCAGAGAAACGCCGCTCTGGGGCGCGTTGGAAAAGTCCGCGAAGTCATAGCCCTCGAGCGTTGGCGTGCGCAGCGGCGCACCAGGCGCCGCGCAGGCGGCAAGGAGAAGGCCGACGCCGAACAAGATTGCAGGGATCCGGGGCTTCATCAGACAGTCTCCTCAAGCGGCCGCGCCATCACGCGGGCAGGCGATGCTCTTCGTGGCCAATGAAGGACGAGGTATGCATCTGCCGCAACGGACACCAACCGGATCCCGTCTCTTTCCTTGCTCGATGGCCTCGCCGATCGCGATCGCCGCGCGTCCTTTGGCCCCGCGCCCGATCAATCGCGTGAGCGGGTCCGACCTGGTGGGATTGGACAAAACCGCCCTTGATCCGGCTCCTCGTCGGCATGAGCCTTAAGGCATCGCGTCCGTGAGATCAGACGAGGCGCTGGAGAGGATGTGGACGGTGGATTGTACCTGTATCCACTTCCGGAGCGTGGGCGCCGAGCGCTTCGGCTCCGTCGTCTGCGTTCACACGCTTTACTGTCAGTGTCGTTGCCCACTCGGTCGGGACTGATGCGGTTCTCCGGCGGCGGTGGTAGCAAAGCGCGCTCGGGACCGCACCTCCGCGCGGGCAGCATGGCGGCACGTGTTTGGGCAGGCGGGGCAGCAGAGGATCACAGGCGCATGGCTGGCGAGAGAATGACCGAGGCGCCGGCTCTGACGACGGAGCGCCTTCTGCTTCGGCCGCATACGCATCGCGATTTCGAGGATGTCTACGCGCTCTGGAGCGATCCCAAGGTCGTCCAACACATCAGCGGCAAACCCTCGTCGCGCCAGGAGAGCTGGTCCCGGCTGCTGCGCTATGCAGGCCATTGGACGCTTCTCGGCTATGGCTATTGGGTCGTGCAGGATCGAGGGACCGCGCGCTTTCTCGGCGAGGTTGGGCTTGCCAACTATCGCCGTGAGATCGAGCCCTCCTTCGGGGAGAACCCGGAAGCGGGTTGGGTGATGGCACCGCATGCTCATGGGCGCGGCATCGCGCGGGAGGCGGTGGCGGCGGTGCTGGCCTGGGCCGATGCCCATCTCACCGCAGACCATGCGGTCTGCATGATCGCACCCGAGAACGCCGCCTCGCGCCGGCTTGCCGCCACGGTCGGTTTTCGTGAGGTCGGCACGGCCAGATATCAGGGAGAAGAGGTGGTCGTCGGAGAGCGCCAGTTGGGCCCCTAGCGAGGGGGGCCAGATTGCGCCCGCTCCACTCTAGCCGCGATGGCATCGGACGGCGCACCAGGGATCAGTGCCGCATCTGCACCGTCAATAGCGCCTAGTCGTCAGATGTGTAGCAGACGGCCTGGAGCTTGTTGCCGTCTGGGTCTCGGACATAGGCAGCATAGTAGTTCTCACCATAGTGTAGACGCGGACCCGGCTCGCCTTCTGTGCTTCCCCCTAAACGCAAGGCGGCACTGTGAAAGTCTCGAACGCTTTGCTTCGTGTCGGCGACGAAGGCGATATGCGTTCCATTGCCCCATGTGGCAGGACGACCGTCTTCAGGCGTGTAGAGGTAGACCGTCGGCAACCCACCTTTTTCATAGGCAGGTGGCTTGCCTGGCGGCTTCGGCAACCGGTTGAACCCCAGCACTCCGAGAACCTCATCATAGAAGCGCTCGGATCGTTCCGGATCGTTCGTTCCCAAGGTGATGTGACTGATGACCGACATGATGTGTTCTCCACCTGTGTGGGGCGAGAATAAAAACAGAACATTTGTCGCGCAACAGGAAGGAGCGACCCTCGCGCCAGAGCGACGCTCCCGCTCCCGGCGTCGAACCGGATATCCCCAAGCCAAGAAGAACCCATCGGCAGCTGCCCCCGGCGGACGCCACAGTTTCTGGTGCATGGGCTCTGGCGAAAGGTCTAGGCCCAGGCTTCGGCTTTCCGCCGCCGCTATTCTTCTTTGACATCGAGACTGCGTCCGCGAGCTAGATGCCAGACGACGATCGCGGCACCCCGGCTCCTGTGCGCCGCTCTTTCCCGATCTTCATCACAGCACAGGATATCTCCACAATCAGATAGTCCCAGCTCAAGCTAAATCGGGTCGTTGAAGGCTGGCGATGAGGGAGCGGAGCGGCTCCATTTCGGCATGCTGCTCGGGGAAGTAGAGATAGAAGGGCGGCAGATCAGTCTCGAAGCCCGGCAGCACCACCTCGAGGTCGCCGGTAGCGATGTGATCTTGCATCGTCGCGCGCATGGACCAGCCTATGCCATGACCGTCCCGCGCGGCCTGGATCACGCCTGCCGCTGAGTCGAAGACCAGCCGGGCGGGTGGGTCGATCCGTTTCACTTGTCCCCCCTCTCTCACCCACCACTCTCTGAGCGCGCCAGACGTAGGGTTTCGATGACGGATGCAGGGATGGTTGAGCAGATCGCGTGGCTCTCGCGGCTGGCCATGGGCCTTGAGATAGCGCGGCGAGGCAAAGAACGCCGTTTTGACCTCCGCGGAGACCTGGATCGCCAGCATGTCGGGTGAGAGCACATCACCGAGACGAAGGCCGGCATGAAACCCCTTGCGCTGAATGTCCACGAGCTCTTCATGCCATGACAGCTCGAGGCTGATCTGCGGGTTCTCCGCCAGAAACCGATCGAGCATCGGCGCGACCACGACCAGATAGGCACCCCGCGACATCGTGAGCCGCAGCACCTGGACGGCGGCCCTCCCGCGCTGCTGAGCCTTCTCCACAGCACCCTTCAGATCGCGAAACGCGGGGGAGGCGCTATCGAAGAGCATCTGGCCGGCGTCGGTTAGCTCGAGGCTGCGTGTCGTGCGGATCAGCAGATCGATGCCCAGCCGCTCCTCCAACGCCTTCAGCTGAAGCGTGACCGCCGGTGCCCCGACCCCGAGCCTGTCGGCCGCTGCACGCATCGATCCCTCCCGAACAATCGTCAGAAAGACATCGATGCCATGAATGATCGCTCGATCCATTGGTTATTTTGAGCAAACAATTGCTTCGTAACGCAAGCTATTATCAAACTTTCTCAAAGGTAGTACGTCTCTCGTTGCGAGCCTATGCGGCGAGGACCCTTGTGACTGAACATCGAGAGAAGAGACCCGATCAGATTGCCCAGGGGATTATGATCATCCTGGCCTCTGTGGTCGCGATGGCCTTCGCCGATGCGGTCGTCAAGCTGGTGAGCTCCAACCTCACCCTTTGGCAAGTGTTTGCCGCGCGGTCTCTCTTCGCCGTCCCCTGTCTGATCGTGCTTGGCCACGTAAGGCAGGTGCCTTTCGGGGCTGTCTTCGATCCTTGGGTGCTTTTGCGGAGTGGCCTGCTCGTGATGACCTGGCTGGCCTTCTACGCCTCATTGCCGGTGTTGGATCTGTCGGTGGCGGCGGTGGCGGTCTACACCAATCCGATCCTGACGGCGCTTCTCTGCGCCCTCGTGCTGGGCGAGCGGGTCTCCGGGCGGCAGTGGCTCGGTGTGCTGGTCGGCTTTGCCGGCGTGGCGGCGATCCTGCGGCCCGGAACCGATGCCTTTACCTGGTTGGTGGGACTGCCCCTCTTGGGCGCGGCGCTCTACTCCGCCGCGATGGTCCTGACCCGCACGAAATGTCAGCACAACGACGCGGTCAATCTGGCGCTTGGCCTGCACGGATCCTTCATCGTGACGGGCCTCGGGGCGACGGCGGTCCTGGCCGTCCTCGACCTTGAGGCCGAGACCGTCGCTGCGTACCCGTTTTTGCTCGGGACATGGACGCCGATGGGCTCGGCGGAGTGGGCGTTGATGGCCTTCCTCGGCGTCTTGTCGGCCGCCTTCTTCCTGGGGGTCGCCAGGGCCTATCAGATCGCACCGCCACAGATCATCGGGACCTTCGACTATGCCTACCTCGTCTCGGCCGCGCTCTGGGGCTTCATCTTCTTCGCCGAACAACCGGATGCGCTAACGCTCTTGGGCATGGCGCTGATCACGAGCGCGGGCCTCTTGGTCGCCGAACGGCGAGCTGAACCCCTAGAAGGCCGAGAATGCGTTGAGAGAACACCGAGCTCAGGGGAGCTGACCGAGAGCCCCGGTAAGCCCGGCCGTGCTCGGCCCCCGCGCTAGATATCTGATTGACTGGTGCCGGTAGAGGGCATCCGATCGGAGCATCAAGGTGTTCCAAAGTGATTTTCTTGGGGTCAAAGATCAGCTTCCTAGGTATTTTTCTCACATATTGGGCATAAGTGTGCACCGTGGCACACCTGTACTGAAGGTGGATCAAAAGGTCGATTGGACGGCTCGACTGCGTAATCGACTGTCGGCGGCGGCGGTAAAGGACGCGCCGGCCGGCAAGTGATCTGCCCCTGCTGCATTGGTCCGTCCCTGTGTTTGGGAAGCGGAGGACTAAGGATGACGAAGAGACACAAGCCTGAGGAGATTGTCGCGAAGCTACGGCAGGTTGAGGTTCTACACGGCCAGGGGCGGTCGATGGCG
>JBCCLX010000079.1:0-13284 GCA_039026635.1 Pseudomonadota bacterium | reverse complement strand
CGAGAAGGGTCGCGCCACCGTCGAGATGGAGAAAAAGCAGAGCGCTATGGCAGACAAGCGCGATAAGCTTGAAAAAATGCAAGAAAAAATGGATGAGGCCACGAAGAAGGAAGAAAAGAAAGGCTTCTGGGGTAAGTTGCGGAACGCATTCCAGGCCATTGGGGCGGCGCTCGCGATTGTCGCTGGTATTGCGATGATTGCACTTTCAGGCGGTGTGGCGACGCCGCTTGCAGCGCTGATGATCGCAGGTGGCGCGCTCACCCTGCTCTCAATGCTCGATCAGTATGTTGCGGAGCAAACAGGGCATGGCATTCTTGCGAACTATATGAAGGGTCTCGGAATACAGAATGAGAAGTTCCTCGAAGCGGTTGACATCGGGTCGCAGGTAGCTTTCGCGGTTGCCGGTATTGCGATCGGTATCGCGTCGATGATGACGGGGAACCCGGCGGGGCTATCGACTGCCGTCCTGAATGTCATGAAATTCGCCGCGCTGGCGACGATCGCCCTGGATGTTGCCGCGGCGACCACGGGGACGATCTCGGCAGTCTACAGCTACGAGGCGGCGAACGCCTCTGCCGAGGCGAAAGACAAGAAGGCCGAAGCCCTGCAGATCGATGCGATGATGCAGATGCTCGACGATGCGATCGACCAGGCTCTGCAGCAGCTCATGGCAGGGTCGCAGATGGCGGCCGACATGCTGGATCAGGTTGTGCAGAGCATGAACGACCGTGGCAACACGGCGTCGAAGGCGCGGTTCACCGGCTGATACCTGCTTTGCCCCGGCTCTGCGCGGGAGCCGGGGCGCTATTTCTTTCAGGAGACCGAGATGACCATCAATACTGCCATCCTCCCGCCGACAATGCTGACCAATACCGGCGAGGTGAAGCCGGAATTCCAAGACGTTGCGGCCGATATCGCGACCGGCATTCAGGCCAAACTCGATACGCTGCCGCCCGGCCAACAGGCCATGTTCCTGTCGATCGTCAAGTCGCCGAGCTTTGCGCCGACTGCCCAGAATCCGAATGTCGATCTGGATGCCGCTGAACAGAAACTCGATGTCATGCTGGACAAGCTTGAAAAACTGTTCAACGCGGCGGGCGGGGGCAACGAGATTGCCGAGCTTTTCCTCGAGATGGCGCAGCTACAGCGTAAGGACGCACTGAATAGTCGCCTTCTTGCCCGCGAAGCCGCCATGGGGCAGATGATCAAAGAAGCTGGTAAGATGATGGATGCGGCGGACGAGATGCGCAAAGGTGCCATCTTCTCGCTGGTCTTCACGGTTGTGGCCGCGGCGGTGACCGTGGCTGCGGCCGGCTTCAGCGCCAGGGGGCAGATGAAGAGCCTCAACGGCCAGAAGACCCAGCTCGAAGGCGACCAGATGGCCAACTCGGGTTCGCAAATGCAGAAGATGGGCCAGGCCAACAAAGACATTGAGCTTGAAACGGCTGGGACTGGCAAGATTGCGGCCGGTAAAGCAAAGTCGATCCATGGCATCGAGATGCAGGGCAGCGGCGTGAATTCCACGCTCAAGAACCAGATCCTGAATTCGTTCTCTCAGCTGCTTCAGGGTATCGGCCGTGCCGGTGAGGGTTTCTGGAATGCCAACGCGAAGGACAAAGAGGCTGAGGGCCGGATGATCGCGGCCGATGCCGAGTTCCAACGCAGCCAGGGTGATATCGACCGTGATATCCAGAACGCGATGATGGAGATGGCCAACAAGATCATCGAGTTCGTGAAGCAGCTCAAAGAAGCCGAAGTGAACCAGATGGCGGCGATCACTAAGGGCTGACCATCGGCTCAATAACGGAGGCGCAGAATGAGCGCTTTCTCAAAATCGATCGCAGAGCTTTGGCAGGCTCTGGATCTTGGTAACCCTCCGCCTTTCGGCGTGCCCGAGGCGCGCATGCGGGTGGAGGGAGCCACTGTAAAACTGCGGGCGAGCCCTGATGGGCAGGGGATCCGGGCGGCGGTGTCTCTCGGGGCTCTGCCCGAGGGCCCGGCTGGCGATCGTGCACTCTCGGCGGTGTTGGAGCGGGCGCTCGGGCTCCTGCTCCTCAACCCCAGTGTGATCCGCTGTGAGAAGGACGGCCGAGAGCTTCTTGTCGAAGGTCATGTGGCTGCGTCGGCTCACATCCAGCGCCGGATCTCGATGATCGAGGCAGTGCTCGAAGCAAAGGATACGGTGCAGTCCATCCTGGTGATGGAAGGCGGCGTTGCCCAGACCGGGGCTGCCGCCGGCTATACCTCCGGCGGCAAGGATGCAGGTTTCGACCGCCGGGACGTCGCTGAAGACGAAGACGACGGTGCCGATGAGATTATGATCTTCCGGCCCTAAGCTGGGCTGTGGTGGACCACCCCGCCGCGAGGACAAGACGAAGACAGGGAAGACGAGTATGGACACGGACAGCACAGAGACCCGCAGTCTCGCGACGGATCTGAGAGAAAAGGGCGGTCTTGCTGCTCATTTGGACGTCGACCCCAAGGATCTGCGGTTGGGTCTTGAGGTCGCGAAAGCGCATCGTGATCGTGGCGATGTAGCGGGGGCGATGCGCATCTATGCGGCCCTCTCGCTCTGCGACATGAACGAGCCGGACTATCAGCAAGGGATTGCGGACTGTGCCTATGCGATGGGTGAGTTCGGGCTTGCATTGAATGCGGCATCCGCACTCATCGCGCTCGCGCCAAAGCGCGCGGTTGGCTACTACCTCTCCGGGGCGGCCTGCCTGGCCATGGGTCATGAGGCGGAAGCCAAAGAGGACCTGACCGAAGCGAAAAAGCTGGCGCTCGAGTCGCGTGATACGATGGTGCACGCCGAGGCGGACAAGCTCCTGCGCAGCATGGGCGTGGTGGCCGGCAATGCCTGAGGGGGGTGAGCCGACCTCGCCGGCCGAGGGCGGACGTTTCGGGCTCTCGGCGCAGGACACCGACACGCTTGAGCAGGTGCTCGGCACGGTGATGACCGGCATGGGTCTCGATGGGCCCGCGATCGCGCGCGCGATGCGTCGCGGCGAGAGGCTGGTCGATGCGTTGAACCTGCCGCCGCAAACGGTTGAAGCGCTCTATGCGCGCGCTCACGCGACCTTTATCGCGGGCCAGCATGCTGATGCCGAAAAGCTCTTTCGCACCCTCACGCTGTTTGACGGGCGCGTCGTCGACCACTGGCTCGGCCTCGGCATCTGCATGCGCATGCGTGATGAGATGAAGCTGGCGCGTGAGGCTTTTGAGATTGCCTCGGCAGTCGCGCCCGACAGCCCGGTGCCGCATTTCCATCTGCTTGAGATCTGCATGGTGCTGGGGGATCTGCCTGCCGCCCGGGCGGCGCGTGCCGCGATCGATAAGCGCGAGGGGGCGGGCCTGACGCGCGAAATGAAGTTGGAGATCTCGCGTCTCGACGGCGCGCTCTCGGCGCGGACCAAGAACGGTGCTGCCAATGGGAAGGCGGCATCGTGAACAACCTGTCCATGTCAAACAGCATGAACGCCTATCAGTTTGAGACCCTCGACAGGGTCCACAAGCTGATTGCGGAGAACATGCTGTCGGACGTGGACATGCGGCCGCGGCAAGCGGACCAAGGCCTCCAGCGCAACGACGATCGGGAGCGACCCCGCGAGGCGCTGCGCGAGCGTGCCGCTGATGGCGCCAACGCTCAGCGGACAACGCAGAACACGACGACCGCGCGCCAGCAGCTTCCGCTGGCGCAGACCGGTGCTGCAGACAAGGCACAGACGGCGCAGACTGGCGAGGCGGCCGGCCGGATGGCCGATCGGAGTGCCGGTATCGCGGCAATGTCCCAGGCGCCGGCAGGCCTGCCGGGGACCGAGCAGAAGCAAGCGATGCTCTCGAGCAGCTTGGCGACCCTCTCCCCGCCACCGACTGGGGGGGATAAGAGCGGCGGCATGGGCATGCCTTTTGGCTCGATGGGCATGACTTCGAAGCCTGCGACACCGGCGCAAGCTCAGATGCAGACCGCGCAGGCTCAGGGCACTCAGGCGCCCACGACGCCGACGCCGACCCAGGCGCCCGTGACCGGCGCGATGCAGACGGCGGCCACGGATGCAACAGGGCAGGCGACGCGGGCTCCGACGGCGCAGCAGGGCGCTCAGGCACCCACCGCGGCGGCTCAAGGCCAATCGGTCGATCAGCAGGGTTTCGCCGCGCTCCGCTCTGCGCTGGCCGCCTCTTCGGGCCCCGCGGCGACAGCCATGATGAATGCGCTGGCGCAGGCCATGGCGCAGGGGGCCGAGGGTCAGGCGGCGCAGCTGCCTGGAGGTGCCACGGCCCGGCAGGGCGCGCCAACCGACGGCGCGATGGCCCGTCAACCTCAGGCCGCCCCAACTCTCGCCAATTCCGAGACGGCGCTGCGGGCTCAGCCGACGCGCGCAGGGGACCCCGCCGCGGCCGGCGGCCGTGCCTCGGCTGCGACGGATCCTGCAGGGCGGAGCGACGTCCGCAATGCGGCGACGGCTGCACAGCAGGCGGGGGCGTCTTCCACGATGACACCGGCGGATCGAGCGGGAGCCGCGGCACAGGCGGTTTTCGCGCGTACAGCGGCCGGTGCGGTGGACGGGCAGGGGAGCGCGACGGCCAATCAGGCCCTCACCGCCAACAATCAGGCTGCCGCCGAGGGCGGCGATGCGGCCATCGCCAACCGCGCTCAGCAGTCCACGGGTCGCGAAACAACGGCGCAGGGCCTTGCCTATGGAACCACGGCCGCCGGCACGCCACGGGTTGCCGATGATGTTGCCATGGTCCGGGCGAGCGCGAGCCCCGCGGCGAGCAGTTTGGCCGGCGCCATGGGTGCTGACGGGATGCGCGATCCGCTGGGCCGTGTCCCGGCCGAAGGGCTTCTGAACACCCTCGTCGCCGGCGACGCCCCGAGCCGCGCTTTCGCGGCGTCGGTGGCGCTCAACGCTGCGATGATCCCCGGCTGGCCAGCACCACCGCCGCTGGAGGGTGTGGTGAAGAAGGGGAAGATGGGGGTCGAGAAGGCGCAGGAAGCGGCGCCTGTGGACCCTGAGGAGATGGCGGCTCACATCGCCAAGTTTGCCGCTGCCAAAGCGGCTATGAGAGCCTTCCTGGACGAGATGAAGGTCGATCCGAAGAAAAAGCAGGGACTGCTCAGTTTCCTGTCTGGCTTCGTGTCGTGTTTCACCGAGGCCATGGAGGCGGCCAAGGATGCCAGCGCCTTTTTTGGCGGGGCGGAGGATGCCGGCGGTCGACCCTCGCGGGGTCGGCTCAAGCTTTGAGCTAGGACGCGCCGGAGCCAGAGAGGGAGACGCACTATGGTCGATAATGTCGGGGGCGCCACGATTACGCCGACGATCACGCCGACACCGTCAAGCAACAACGCGTCGGTGACGTCGAACAACGAGGTTTCGAGCCCAGCGCTGACCTCGGCGACGCCTGTTGCGGGGGGCAACGACATCTACGGTGCGCTCTTTGGCGGGCGCTTCACACTGTCGAGTGCCGGCCTCACGATGCCGCAGAACTTCGGCGACAGTGCCGCCGTGTTCGCCGCGATCGTGGATGAGCTGGAGAAGACGGTCGACGAGACGCGGAGCAAGCAGGCCGAGGTCGAACAGAACCAGGCTCGCACCCGGCTGCAGGAGGTACGCGGCGCGCTAGAGGCAGCAACGGATGCGGCCGGATTGATCACTGCGAAGCAGTCGGAGCGGACGACCAAGCAGGGCGAGCTTCAAACGGCGCAGAGCGATCTGCAGCAGACGAACAGCGACATCACGAGCAAGCAGAGCGAGCTCACCGGTCTCAGAGACGAGAAGTCGACGCTCGAAGGTCAGCTGAGCACCCAGCAAAGCCAGCTTCAGACGGTGAACAACCGGATTGCTGCGATCGACAGCCAGCTTGCAGGGCTCGACCCCACGGATGATGCGGCACAGATCGCGGCCCTAAACAGCGAGCGGCGCAATCTCGTTCGCGAGCAAGGCTCCCTAGAGACAGCCATAACCAACACCACCAGTGCGATCAGCCAGAAAGACAGTCAGATTTCTGTGGCGGAGGGGGAGTTGCTCGACCTTCAGTCGGAGAAAACACGGCTGGAGGGTCTGATCAGCGACCTGGAAAGCGATATCAACACGTTGAATCAAGAAATCGCGCAATTGAATGCGGTGTTGATTCTGTCGACCTTCTTCTTCATCCCGCTGCTGTTCTTTGCGATTCTGCGGATTATTGAACCAGATTTCGCGGAGATGGAGCAGACATCGCAGCAAACCGATCGTGTGGAGAACACGATCGAGGACAACCTGCAGGGGGTCGAGGATCTCGAAGCGTCTGAGCAACTGGAGGAGGCGTTGCGCAAGCTGCTCTTCGATTTGGATGCAGAAGTTGGCGACGTGCGGCGCTTCACGGCCGTCTTCTTCTCTTCTATGGCGGTTGCCGAGGAGATCCTGAGCACGGTGAAGGGGCTGATTGGGGAGCCGCTGGTCGGTGAGGTGGCGGAGCAGATCGGGCTTCTGGGTGCTCTCAACAAAACGGATAGCGCTGCGGTCGCGAGTAATGAGCGTGTGAAGCTTGGTCTCTGATTGAGACAAGCCCCTGCCGATGCGGCAGGGGCTGTGCTTCGCTTCCAACGAAAAGGGCGCCTGCCGGATCGGCAAGCGCCCTTTCTTGTTCGGCAGCGCCGCCTATCAGGCGACGTTACGAACAATCGTTTTCAGCGAATCGGAAACCGACTTCAGCATGTTGGTGCGCAGGTTCGTCACCGCCGACCAGGTGTTCATGGCCATCTGCATGGAGAACATTTTCTCGGTGTCCGAGAGGTTGGCGTTCTGCTCGATGCGGGCGATGTCTTCCTCGATACCGATCATCTGCTGCTGCAGGAACGACTGGCGCCAGATCAGGTCGAAACCGTCACGCGTCAGCTGATCACCACCGAGCAGGATGCCATCCGGCGTCGCGTTGGGGGGCGAAGTGGCAGCCGAAGCAATACCATTCGCTGCTTCCATATCAAAAAGGTCACTGACCGTACTCGCCATTACGAGGTCCTCCTGATTTCGCTACCGGCACCCACCAGCCGGATCGCAGATTCCAATCCATCAAGTACCTCGCCGGCGGCGCTGTACCCCTCTGTCGTCATACCCGCCTCGCGTCTTGCAACGACTTGGCGGTGGAGCTCAACCAATCTGGCGGCTGCTGTATCGCGGCGCGCGAGCTGGCTAAAGGCCGGGCCCCCTCCGGCACTCTCAGTCTCTGGATCCGGCATGCGTCCCCAAAACCCTGATTACCCCGATTCCTACATCGAAAAACGATGTACGCACAGAGCTTTTCACCCTTCGTTAGTCAGGTTTCTTAAATTGTGATCAGACCGGCGTGGTCTGTCCCGGATCGACAAAAGCTGAGTTGTCGACGATCTCCTGCGCCGCATCGACCTCGGACGAGAA
Source organism: Pseudomonadota bacterium (assembly GCA_039026635.1). Lineage (GTDB taxonomy): Bacteria > Pseudomonadota > Alphaproteobacteria > Rhodobacterales > Rhodobacteraceae > Thermohalobaculum. The sequence continues at coordinate 5,887 of JBCCLX010000079.1, read as the reverse complement.
GTTCCGCTGTTCGACCTGCGTGATACTGGTGTCGTTCAGAAAATCCTCGAAATTCTGAGTCGGATCGTTGTTAACTGTCGGCGGCGTCACACCCCCTTGTTCGGGCGGCGTGTCAGTGATCCCCGTCTGCCCCGGCAGCTGCGGCGGGATCTGCGGAGTATTAACGCTGTCGACCATATGGGCCCCCTGAGGTCATATTACGTTCATGATGGACCATGCGTGAAAATCGCGCGAGGGACAAGTCTCATCACGAGCGATTCAGCAAGCGGCGAAGGCGGCGGCGCTCCACGGAAGCCACAATCGCGGCTGCAATCAGGAGGGCGAGGAGGGCGAAAAACCAGGTCACCGCATTGGCCAGCCGGTCGAGGAGCGGCTCTGGCGGTGGGGGGGGATCGCCGGCCGCGGTTTCGGGGGCGCCCTCGGCGGCGTCAGGTTGCTGCAGCAGTTCTTGGAGGCCCGCGCGGAAGGCCTGTGTGTTGTTGGCCTCATCGACAAGCGCGAGGAACGCGTCGGACCATCCTTGGTCGAGACCGCCGGGTGTGCGCAGCGCCTCGGGCGGCGAGAATTCGGTCCAGGGCCGGCCGTCCGCATCGATTGCTTCGCGGACGACGCCATAGAGCGCATGATCGAAGACGAAGACCAGCGCCGGCTCGCCGTGGGCGAGGCTTGCGAGAAAACTCTGCAAGCGGCGCGGCGCCTGGCTCGCGGGCACATTGAAGGCACTGCCGCCGCTGGCGCGCAGCGTCAGACCCTCTGCCGTGACATCGATCGAGGCGGCCCGCGGCGGGGTCTCGACACGCCGGCGCATCAGCTCCGACATTTCGCCTGCGCCCAGGGGGCGGCCGGCGGCATGGCGGAAGAGCTCTGCGATCTCGGCCGCGCCGGGCGTCCGTTCGGGCGTCGTCGCCTCGCCCGGAGCAGGCCCACGGAAGACCAGGACGATGGCCAGCAGCAGGAGTGCTACGCCCAGCATCGAGGCGGCGAGATCGGCTGAGGCGGCGACGACCATGCGCCCGGTGCTCGCCTCGCCGGTTGCCTCGCGCCGGCGGGCGGCGCCGATACGGGCCTGGCGCAAAGTACGTTCCATCATCGCCATGTGGCAGCCTCCGCACAGAGCGCGGCCATGGCCCCACCGCCGATCGCGCTCGCACAGGTTTCCGGGGCATCCGGCAGTCGCGTAAAGGCGTACTCCGGCAGCCCCGCCTCGGCGGCGAGCGCTTCGAAAAGGAAGGCGGGTTCATGCCCATCGGGGGCGACAATAAGGAAGGGTATACGGGTGCCAGTGGCGGCGTTGCGCAACCAGTCCTTCATCGCCTCGCCGGCGATGATGTCGTTGGTCGCCACCTCCTGGCGCTGGCTGCCGCCATCGGGCGCGATGACGATCCCGGCGGCATCGGCGAAGAGGATCGTGACGTCCTCGCCGTCATGGGTGAGCTGCTCCGGCAGACCGGTGGGGCCTGGCGTGTCCTGTACGGCGGGGATCAACAGGCAGACGATCACCAGGATCACGGCCAGGAACCCGAAGAAGATATCGGAGAGGGGATCGGCACCGGCGCTGGCGCCTGCGTCGCCGGGCGCACGATCGAGGCGCGCGGCCATGCGTTGGCGCGGTGGCAGGCCCTGCGCTCTTAGCCCTTTGGCCATGGCACCCTCAGCTGCTGCCGGTCGCGCGAGCGACCAGCAGTTCGCCCATGGCGACCGTCACGGCCTCGGCCCTTTCGAGGGCGGCGAGAAGGAGGGAGGCGGTCAGGCTGCCGATGAGCCCGAGGAGCGTGGTCTGAAACGCGGTGGCCAGCCCGCCGAGCGTGCCCGAAAGCGCCGCGGCCACACCGCCATCCACCCCGATCGCGCCCAAGACATCCGGCAGGGCCGCGAGGGCCGCCATGATGCCAAGCACGGTGCCTGCGAAGCCGATCAGCGGGAGGCTGGCGATCAGATTGCGCAGGAAGCGGCGGGAGGCTTGCTCGACGCCGGCTTCGACGAGCGGCGCGGCCGCCTCGGGGGTGGGGGCGGGTGCTACGGCCTCGGACGTGCGGGCGGCGGCGGCTTCCGTCTCGGCCCAAGCGAGATCGCCGATCAGTCGGCGGGCGGCACTGCCATGGCGGCTCTCGGACGGCAGGGAGGCGATACGATCGCGCAGGCGTTCGGGCGTGAGCGGCACCGCACGGCGGTTGTCGTCGTCCTCCTCGTCCTCGGCGAGGCTTGAGAGCAGGAGACGGTCCCTGAGGACGCCGAGCCAGAGCTCGCCAAGCTCGGCCAATGCCATTGCGAAGACGAAGACGATGATCGCGTTGACCGGCGTCTCACCCCAGAAAGCGTCGAAGATCGCTGGGTCGCCGGGATCGGTTAGCCGCACGAGCCCGCCGTAGAGCGCCAGCGTGATGAAGCCTGCGAGTAGCATCGACGACCAGAGGCTCGTTCGATGGAGCGCCGCGCTTTGAGGTGGCGCGCCGGGGGCCCAGGCATCTGCGGCGCTGAGAGCCGAGGTCTCAGCGATCAGGCGGGCGGCGAAGAGCAGGACCAGAAGCTGGGGCCAGAGCAGCGCCTCGCTCAATACGGCGCGCGCATCCTCGGCCAGGGCCAGGTCCCAGCCGAGGGGCCAGAGGGCCGCGGCCGCCGAGGCCGGCAGCACGACGAGCGGGACGAGCGCGCGGATAAAGCGCACGCCGCGCAGATCTGCCAGGACGAGCCCGCCCCCGATCATCGCCGCGAGCACGATGACGAGGATCATGGCGCCCGGATCGTTGTTGAGCGTGAGGACGGCGTAGAGGGCGAGCGCGCCTGCCCAGGCGATGGCGAAGGTTTTCATGGGGCGTGTCCGGCGGCCAACCGGCCGGGCTCGTGAGGCGCCGGCGGCGGAGAGATCTGAGGCGCCGCAATCGCGACGGGCGGAGCCCCACTATCCGGCGCGCTGGGCCTTGAGGGCAAGGGACTAGGGGCAGCACCCGATCTTACTGTGACGGGATGACGAGGCGCCTGCCTGTCCTTCGCGCAGATCGGACGCCGCGCCAGCCCGGTTCAGGGCCCGTCCTGGCGTTGCGAGAGACTGTTTGGTCAGGCGACGGGGCTGGGGCGGCACCGTCGTGGAAGCAACCGCTGCCGGTCGAGGGGTCTGGGACGAGCGCCTCTCCGTCAAACCGTGATGTAGAACCCGTCCTCGATCCGGTCGGCGTTGATCTCTCGTGTCTCGTCGGAGAAGACGAAGGCGAGCATCAGCTCCTCCCGCGTCACCGCCCCGCGATCCAGCTCGCCCGTCCAGAAGGCGCGTCCGCCGTCATCCGATGGGCGGTCGAGGGAGTTGTCGTAGAAGACGTCCACGATCTCGCTGTTCGTGAGGTCGGTGCCGTTCAGGATCTCAAACTCTTCGGAGGCAAGGAACACCCGCGCCAGCTCGATCAAGGCAACGCTCTCGGCGAGGGCGGACCAGAAGCTGATCCCGATGGTGTCAGCCTCCCGATCGAAGCCAACCTCGTAGAGGAAGGCGACGTCGATCACGAGGGCCTCGAAGCTGAGCGCAAGGGTTTCGTCCGGGAAGGCGACCTGCTCGATGCTGCGCAGGATCTGGGGCGCGCCTTCCTGAGGGACGAGGCGGAAGCCGTCTTCGACCCGCTCGAGCGTGAAGAAGGAGAAGGGCGCGCTGAACTCCGCGCTGTCGAGACCGTCTCCGCCATCGAGGATTGCGGCCGTTTGCAGATCGGCGATGGCGAAGCTGTCGTTGCCATCGGTACTGGCCGGTCGCAGGGCCCCGGTGACCTCGATGGTCGCGGTTGCCGTGTCCGTTCCGCCGAAGCCATCGTCGATAGTGTAGGTGAAGCTCTCGATCGCGGTCTCGCCTGCGGCCAGATCGTCAAACCCGCTGGAGGCGTCATAGGAGAAGGTGCCGTCCGCGCTGAGGGTCAAGCTGGCGCCACTGGCGAGCACGATCGGCGCGCCCACCTCTGCGGCCATGCCGTTGACGGCCGACACCGTGATCGTATCCCCATCTGCATCGGTGTCGACGCCTGCGCCATTGTCGGCGAAGACGTCCCCCATCAAGAGACCGGCGGCGGCAATCGTGAAACTGTCCTCTCGCGCATTGGGGGCGGTGTTCACGGGCGGGGGAACTGCGCCGTTTTGCACGGTGACGCGGACCGTCGCCGTCGCCGTGCCGCCGTTCCCGTCGCTGACTGTATAGGTGAAGGTCTCGCTGCGCAGGGCGCCGTCGTCGAGTTCGGCCAGAAGTGCTGCGGGGTCGTAGAGAATGCCGCCGTCGGCGATGCTGGCCGCGCCGGTGAGCCCTGCGGTGTTGAGGGCCGTGATCGTCAGCGCGTCGCCGTCCACGTCGCTGTCGTTGGCCGTCACATCGATGACGCGCGCGGGGCTCTCGGCGCCGAAGGTGGCAAAGTCGTTGACGGCGACCGGTGACGTGTTCGCGGTGCTGCCGCCTCCACCACCGCCACCACCCCCCCCCGCCGCCCGCGCCGTCGGGCACAGCGATGGTCACGGTCACGAGGCCGATGTCGGTGCCGCCATTGCCGTCGGAGACGGTGTATTCGAAGGTGTCTTCGCCCGAGGTGCCGGCGGGAATGCCGGTGATCCCGCCCCTGGGATCATAGGTGACGAGCCCATTTTCGACGGAGACGAGCGCGCCGCGGGCCGAGGTGGGCGAGACCGCCGAGATCGAGAGCGCATCGCCTTCGGGATCGACGTCGTTGGCGAGCAGAATGTCTTCGACAAGCTGCAGCACCACGGTGCTGGGGGTCTCCAGCGCAAGCGGGTCGTCAAGAGCGTTTGGGGGCAGGTCGTCGTTGAGGATCACGGTCGTCGCCGTGGCGCTGCCGATCAGTTCCGTGCCCTGCGGCGCGATCGTCACCTGGAGCGCCTCGTCGGGCTCGACCGCGATATCACGCTGCACACCGATCTGGATTGTCGCGCTCGCGTCGCCGTCGAGCAGGGTGACGCTCCCGCTGGTCGGCCCCGCGATATCCGTGGCGTCGACATCGCCGCCGACTGTGAAATCCACTGTCGTCGCGCCGGAGGTATCGCCGATCCGGTAGATGTCGAAGGAGAGTGTGGTGATCCCCGCATCGCCCTCCGTCACGCTACCGACGGTGGGGGTGATGCCGAGGGTGGCCGGCAGTGCGCGGGCTCCGGCCGGTGTGCTCGTGGCCTCGGCCGTCGCGCTAAGGCCCGAGGCACCGACGACGAAACTCTCATCGCCTGTCAGGACGAAGTCGAGGATGGCTCCCTCGCGCACGACCGGATCAGTGATCCCGGCGGCATCGACGGCGGCTTACGCGGCGGCCAGGAGCTCCGCGGGCAGGTCGCTCAGATCGACGGCGGCGACGGGGAAGTCTTGGTCGGTGAAGGTCCCCGTCCCCTGACCGGTCGGATAGCTGAACAAGGAGGTGTTGGCATCGATCCGCCAGCTTTCGGCATAGTCCTGGTAGAGGAAGTCGAAATCGAGGACCGGGATCGTGCCGCCGCTGCCGTCTGAGACCTGCGCGATCGCGTCGGACGGGATCGGCGCGCCGGAGCGGAGGGCGAAATCGTTGGTCAGGTCACCGTCCGCGTTGCCGAGAAGGCCCCTGACGCTGCCGGGCGCGCGGGCATTGTCGAGGGCCACGGCGACGTTGAGAAAGTCGTCGAAGAGATCGACGGTTAGCCCCTCGCCGCTGGCCAGCACGATGGTGAAACGCTGCCCGTCCAAGGTCACCTGACCGTTGCCGACAGTCACCGGTGTCACACCATCGGGCGTGATCTCGCGGGCGGCGTGATCTGCCCCTGCTGCATTGGTCCGTCCCTGTGTTTGGGAAGCGGAGGACTAAGGATGACGAAGAGACACAAGCCTGAGGAGATTGTCGCGAAGCTACGGCAGGTTGAGGTTCTACACGGCCAGGGGCGGTCG
>JBCCLX010000078.1:0-13295 GCA_039026635.1 Pseudomonadota bacterium | reverse complement strand
CAGGGTTGCAAAGCTCACGATCTGATGCTGCTTCGCATAGTCAGGACAGTCCGGCACCTCAAGGAACCGAACGGTGCTGTCCTGATAGGCTGTCAACGGCAGCGTGCCCATCCCTCTCTTCTCACGCGCCGCCGAAGCCGGGGACCGACCAGCCGGCGCGCCAGACATCATCGTCGCCGTAGCGGTCCAAGTATACCTTGCCGAACAGCGGGGCCGACGCGAGGTGCAGCCGATCTGGGTCAATCTTCTCCCAAGCTAGAACCACGATCACCCCTCCTCCCCATGATCCCCACGACGCACACCACCAATGCCGCGGCCCTTAAACTTGCCAAGGTGCATCGTGCCGCCCACGCCCAGTTCACCTGTGACTGGATCGGGGCTCACGAGTTGGATCGCGGTGACAACTTCCCTTCCGTAGGGAGAGCGTCGCTCTAGCCGCTCAGGTTTACTTTTAGGTTGCTCATGCCGCTCTCCCCCCGGTCCATCACCACATGCAGATCGCAGGCTCTGACGCCCCGCCTCTCTGCATCGGCGGCGATAAAGGTCTCATCCTCACCTACTGGAAGATCGTGAGGAATCTTCGTCACGATCGCGTGCTGACCGCCATGGGTGTCTCGCTCCAACTTCTCGATGCGTCGCCTGGTCGTTGGTGTTTTTGGTTTCCCCCTTGTCCCTCGCGCGCTTACTGCGCAGCGACACTTAATGGATCGTGGCCCCGATGCCGGCGTGTTCGGCCAGCCTCAGGACCGCGATGAAGGGCAGCGCGTCATCGATGGCCTCCAGCGTGAATGTCCGTCCAGCGAACATCTCGGCCTCGGCCCAGAACGCGCCGACCTCGCGGGCCTTCTGGTAGACGTCAGGCACGCCCTCCAGATCCCGGAGCGCGAGCGGCATGACATCTGCCGGGTGGATGCCCGTCCTTCGCGATATGGCGCCTATCGTGATGGCAAGCTCGGCGGTCATGCCCCCGACGATCATCGCCGATCCTCCAGCGTTTTGAGGCGCAGCTCGAAGTCGGTAGTTTCGAGCGTCTCCCGGTAGGTCTCGATCAGATCGCGCATCGCCTTGCCGCCACCGCCATGGGCCAGGGTCAGGCGGTCCGTCCGAAAACGGTTGGGGGCCTGGATGTTCAGTCGGCAGCGTTCGCGTGCTTGCGCAGGGACGCCGCTTCCAATCGTCGCTCGTGACCTAGGGGGTCCGTCAGCTCCACAGCGCCCCTTGGAGAGATCCGCCACTCTCTTCGTTGCTGCGAGATCGGGGAGAGGCCCGAAACATCTTCCAGAATGCCCTAACGAGGCAGGTACCGGGAGCATCGCCCCCTTGCCCGTCACTCACTCAGCCGCCTGCAACTTGCACTGTCGATCATGGGTGCCCTCCGCATGCACCTCGTCGAAAATCCAGTCGCGAAAGGCGCGCACTTGGGGACAGCTCCGGTGACGTTCCGCATAGGCGACAGAGTAGAGCGTCATCGGCGGGACTTCGATGTCGAAGAGCCGGACGAGCTTGCCGGAGGCGAGCCCCGTGCGCGCCATGGCGTCATAGGCGAGGGCGACACCCTGGCTCTGCTCCGCCGCTGAAAGGGTCAGCTCGCAATGAGGGAGCTTCGGCCCCCGCACCGCATCTCCGCCCATCACGCCGGCCAAGGCGAACCACCGCCCCCAAGCATCGAGGACCTCGTCCTGCAACAGTGTCTGACTTAGCAGGTCCTCTGGCCCAGCGAGCGCTTCGCGGGCGATCAGTTCCGGCGAGGCGACCGGATATCGGCAGGACTGCATCAAAGGCTCGCTGATCGCTCCAGGCACGGGGCCGGTCGTCCACTGGATGACGATCTCCGCACCATTGGTCGCGAAATCCGTGTTGGGGGCCCCCTGTGACACCGTTATCTTGATGCTGTCGCCGTAGGGGGCGCTGCCCAGCCTCGGGATCAGCCACCGTGCCCCGAAGCCCGGGGTGCAATGCACGGTGATCGGGCTGTCGTCCGGTGTGTCCGCCACCCGCCGGGTCACCGCATCGAGGGCATCGAGAATGGGCGAAAGCTCGGCGCGATAGGCGCGGCCGGTCTCGGTGAGGGTGATCCGATTGCCACCCCGACTGAAAAGGCCGCGCCCGATATGATCTTCCAGCGATCGGATCTGGTGGCTGATTGCCGAGGGGGTGACGCAGAGCTCGTCCGCCGCCGCGCGAAAGCTCATATGCCGCGCTGCGGCCTCGAAGGCCCGGATTGCCGGCAGTGGCGGGAGACGACGGTGCATTGGTGAGTTCCGTTCATCCTCGGTTGAGAAACGATCCTTTGCGCCTCTGGCCTCAGCCTTCCTAGCATAAGCCTACAGCAAACCGAAATCGTGGAGGCTCTCATGCCGCTTCCCAACTTCTCCGGCCTCGCGAGGGCCGGGCTGGCGGCGCTCGTCCTGGCGACAGGGCCGGCTCTGGCCGGCGACGCCATCGATCCGCCGCAGAAGACGATCCTCAGCGTTGTCCGGGGACTTGAGCACTGGCTCGACCGCGCATCGCCCTATCCGGCCCGCAGGGAGATACCCGCGATAGTTTTCATCGATGCCGAGGACGCCCGTGCCATGCGCGCGAGCTCCGGGCGGCTCAATGGTCGCCTACGGGGGCTCTACGCCGAGACAAGCGCCACGATCTATCTCGTTCGGCCCTGGGATGCCTACGATCCCCATGATGCGTCGGTCCTGCTTCATGAGCTGGTGCATCACCGCCAGGCAACGGCCCGCCATTGGTACTGCGACAACGCAAAAGAGTGGGACGCCTACAAGCTACAGGAACGCTGGCTTGCAGACCTTGGCCTCGATGCTGGCCTGTACTGGCCGGCAATCCTCTTGCAATCGAGCTGCACACCGCGGGACATCCACCCAGACTGATCTGGTCCTTCGTTCTTGACCAGAAGTGGCGATCTTCGGAAACGGCTGAAGATAGAGTTGTACGATCTTGCAAATGACCGCGTGCAGATAATTGATAAATTGACAGGATTACTAGATCCATAATAGAATATAAAAATTACTTTGAGCAAAAACCCACATATACAATTCAGTCGACGAATAAATCTGTAATAATATTAATGATTCTGAATTTTTTTGTGTTGCTGTTACTGGTGGTCGATGCTGGAAAATCTTGGAGGACCTCACGAGATCAGTTGTCCACTTAACCTTCTTGACTGTCGAATGAAACGACGGTCTCGATCGGCCGCAGGCCCATGTTTCGTCAGCTCAAATGCGGGCGTTCGGTGTTGCGGTGGATGAGCCAGGCATCGAGATCGGTCTGGAAAGCACCGCCGCTTTCGTAGCAGGTCTCGCGCATTTTCACGCGGAAAAGTTCGTCCCGGACTTTGCCGTTGAAGCGCTCTACGAAGCCATCATCCGGCATGATCTGGTCGGCGCTTCAGGTCCCTGCCGGTTCTTCGTGACCGGCGCTATGGTGCGACCATCTGGGATCTGGATCGCCGGGAGCACGTGGGTGCGGGCAGACGAACGATAGGCGTGGGCTGCGAGCCCGAGTCTTTATATGGTCGCCCCTGCGGCTTGCCCGCCGCTACCGGGCTCGAACCAGTGGCGAACTCAGTGGCGGTCGCCACCCGCAGCTCGGTCGGGCTCCAGGGTCGGGCGAGCACCTGTTCGAGGTTGGGGCTTACCGGGGGTTCGCGGCCCGGGTCGCTGATGGCGATCAGTCGCGTTTCTGGCCAATGGGCGCGTAGGTCTTCGAACACGGTCTCGCAGGGCGCGCCCGGCAGATGACCAGCGCAGATGACGACCTGCACGAACTTCTCGGCCATGAGGCTCCAGGCCTCACCCACCTCCGCGGCCAGCAGACAATCAAAGCTCTCGGAGAGAACGTTGGCCATGGCCGCCGCCTCGCCCGACACACCGCCGAGGATCAGGACCGTGGGCGCGGGCGCGGCATCCTTCATTCGGCCGCACGCACGGCGGATTTGGCGCCGAGCCCTCCTTCAAGCCAGGCGATCCAGGCCTCCATGCCCTCGCCCGTGCGGGCCGACAGGCGGATGACCGCAATATCCGGGTTCACGCGGCGCAGGTTGGCTTCGTAGAGGTCGAGATCCACATCGCAATGGGGCGCCAGATCGACCTTGTTGAGGATCGCAAGGCGCGAGGCGGTGAACATATCGGGGTACTTGAGGGGTTTGTCCTCCCCCTCTGTCACCGAGAGGATCGCGACCTTCGCATCCTCGCCGAGGTCGAAGGCGGCGGGGCAGACGAGGTTGCCCACGTTCTCGATGAACAGGAGCGATCCGGGCGCGAGCGCGAGATGGTCCATCGCATGGCCGATCATGTGGCCGTCGAGGTGGCAGCCCTTGCCCGTGTTGACCTGCACTGCCGGCGCGCCCGTGGCGCGGATCCGGTCGGCGTCATTGCTGGTCTGCTGGTCGCCCTCGATCACGGCAAGAGGCCGCGCTCCCAGCGCCTCGATCGTCCTGCAGAGAAGCGTCGTCTTGCCCGAGCCGGGTGAGGAGACAAGGTTGAGCGCGAAGGCGCCAAGCTCGGCCAGTCGGGCGCGGTTCGTCGCGGCATAGGCGTCGTTCTTGGCGAGGATGCTGGTCTCGACCTCGATGATCCGCGCCTCGCTCATGCCAGGCACGGAGACGCCGGCCGCGTTGCCGCCGAAATCGAGAGCGCCCTCAGGCCCATGGTGGTGATGGTGCCCTTGCCCGTGTGCGTGATCATGATGGTGATGGCTGTGCCCGGGCTTCTCGCCCTCCACCGTCGCACCGCCGCATCCGCAAACCGTACACATCAGGCCACCTCCAAATCCTTGATCCGCATCTCGTCTCCCCCGGTGGGCATGAGCCGGCCGCCGCCGCAGCGTGGACAGGGCGCCAGCCGGTCGTCGATCTCTCCTTCATGGCCGCAGTCGAAACAGCTGGCGCGGCCGGGCAGGTCGATCATCTCAAGCGTCGCGCCGTCCGCGACCGAGCCGCGCATGACGACCTCGAAGGCGAAGGCCAGGGCCGGCTTCTCGACCCCTGCAAAGCGGCCGATCTCCACGCGCACACGAGTGATCCGGTTCACGTCATGGGCGGCAGCCTGGGCTTCCACCACCTCGCGGATCCCCTCGCAGAGCGACATCTCATGCATGCGCCACCTCCTCGAGTTGGACGGGGCTGCAAGGATCGAGGATGTCGAGGATCAGCGGCGCGAGACCCGCGCGATCGGCGGGCAGGCTGGCGAGGGTGCGCTCGAGAATCCCCCCTGGGGTGAGCAGATGGTCGGTCGGCGTCACCCGTGTAAAGGCCGTGACGATGCCGTCGCGCGCCTCCGCCTCAAGCGCATAGAGACCGCGGGCCGCCGGCACCGTCACCCGCCCCGGACGGAGAACCGTGGCGACGAAATCGCCATCGAGCGCCGCCTCGAGGTCATAGGCGCGCCCGGCCGCACGCCAGAGCGGGCCCCGGCCGGTCCGAGCCTCAAGCCTTGCCATGACCGGATGCGCGGCGTGCCGCGCGGCGATGGAGTTCTCGAGCGGCGCGCGTGCGTCGAAGGCGGTCTCGCAGGTCACCAGCGCCAAGCCATCCGCACATGCTTCGCCGGTGCGAAACGTCTCAGCGATTAGGCGAAGAACGCCGGCGATCCCGCTGCCGGCAGCGAGAAAGGCGTCGAACCCCTCGGGATGGCTGGGGAGCCGGCCGGTCGGGCCGAAGAGCGCACGGCGCACCGCCATGCCGCCATCGCGCTAGTCCGTCGGCAGCGGCGCGGGCACTTGGCCGAGAAGGCGCGGCCAGAGCACGTGAAAGCGCATCAGATGATCGCGCGCGACCTCCGTGGCGATCGGCTGACCGTCCGGGTCGGGCGGCAAGCCGAGAGCCGCGCGCAGCGCCACCGTCTGGGCCGCGCGGCAGAGATTGAAGAGCCGCGGCAGGAGCGCCGCCACCGCGTCCACCGGCCGGCCCAGCACGAGCCGAGCCACGGGCAGCGGGGCTGCTGCCGGGCGGCCGACGAGCTAGCGGGGCGCGGCATCGAGCATCAGGGCTGTCCCTCGGCGATACCGGCGGTCATGCCTGCGGTAATCACGCCCCTGCGCGTCGGCACGGCGTCACGCGCCGCAGAGCGCGGGGCCTCTTCCGTCTCCCCCTCCTTCGCGGCCTCCTCGGCGGCTGCAAGATCGGCCTCGCGCGCAGCCCGAATGTCGGCGGCGCGGTCGCTCTCGGCGCGGTTGGCCTCGTCGAAGAGAGCCGTAATCACGGCGCGCGCAACCTCGATCGCCTGGGCGTGGGTCGAGAACTCGTTCATCGGCGAGAACAGCGAGCAGGCCTTGTAGCCCCCCGCCTGGTCACGGACGTTGTGGATGAACTCGTAGATGCCGGAGGGAAACGCGATCAGCTCCTTCTCGCAGGGCACCAGGGCGGACCAGTCGTCCTCCTCGCCCGGCAGCATCATGAGGTTCATGAACCAGGGTGAGACGAGAACGCCCAACGGCCGGCCCTCATGCAGCTTGAACCCCACGGCCTGGACGCGCAGCGCCTTGTTGACCATCGGCATGTCGCGCATCTTGGCGTGCCAGATCTCGGTGAATTCGGCCACCAGCGCGCCCGTCGCCGCATTGAGCCGCGCCATGACCGCGGCCTCGGAGGCGTCGGGGTCATCGCGCACCAGGAACTGCGCCTTCGGGGCCGAGCAGTTGGGGCAGGACCAGTCCTCGGGCAGGTCGTGAAAGGCTGTCCCGGGGTCGATCTGGCGGACATCGTCGCCCTCGGCCGGGTCGTAGGGCGTCCAGCAGATCTTGCACTCCATGATGGCGCGCGGGCCGATCTTGTCTCCTGCGCCCAGATAGCTGCCCTCGAAGGTGCTCATGAGATGGCCTCGACCACAGCACGGATGCGCCCTGCGCTGTCGATCAGATCCTCGGCGGCAGCGACAGCGACCTCGGGCATCGCCGTGACCTCAAAGGTGTCGAGGATGAGCGTGTCCATGGAGTTGAAGAATTGCACGCGCCAGATGCCGCGCGTGGCTGTGGCGGTGATCCGGCAGTTGCCATAGCCGCGCGAGAGGATCGTGACCGCCCCTTCCCCAAGCGCTGCGTCGAGCCAGGCGAGATCGGACTCGGTATGCGGCAGGAGGGTCAGGTTGATGACGTGAAGCTCTGCTGCCGGGCCGAAGGCGGCGGATTTGTCCAGGAGCTCCACCAGGATCGCAGGCGCATTGGCGAGGCCCTCGGGCTTTGGTGCCGAAAGCCCGCCGCCGGGGCGCATCGGCTCGAAGGCGCGGGCGATGGCCAGCGTCGGGATCGGCGCAACCTCGATGCGGTCCACACCCGCGCCCTTGAGACACCAGACACCGGCGAGCACGCTCTCCTGCGCGGCGATGGCCGTGCGCCCCTGGCGGTCGAGTTCCGGCATCCGCTCGAAGGTCAGCATATAGGTGATCACACCGGTCATGACCTCGGCGATGGGCGGGCAGCCCGGCACCTTGATGATCGGCTTGTCGGTGATGACCTTGTGCACCGGCGTCGCCTGGGTCGGGTTGGGTGCTGCGGCCTGGACGCAGCCATAGGAGGCACAGGCCCCCCAGGAGATGATCGCCTTGGCGTCCTTGGCCGCATACTTCAGCTTCTCGACGAAGGGCTTGCCGCCGGAGATGCAGAACATCCCATCCTCGTTCAGCGGCGGGTTGCCCTCGACCGCGAGGATGTAGTTGCCCTTGTAGCGCTCGATCGTGTCGGCCATCGCCGCCTCGGCTGCATGGCCGGCGGCGGCCATCAGCGTGTCGTCGTAATCGAGACTGATCATCGACAGGACCACATCCTTCGCCAGCGGATGGGCCGATCGGATAAAGCTCTCGGAGCAGCAGGTGCATTCGAGCCCATGCACCCAAATCACCGGCGTGCGCGGCTTCGTCTGCATCGCATGCGCGATCTTGGGCACAAAGGCGGGGCCGAGGCCGAGGGCGCTCGCCGTCAATGTGCAGTACTTCATGAAGCTGCGCCGGGTGATCCCCTGGCGGCGCATCACATCGTAGAAGGTCTCGATCTCTGGCACGTTCCTCTCCCTTGTCCGCGGGCGTTTCCCCAATGTGACGGGGAGGACGCGGGAACTGGAAGAGGTTTTCACTCATCGGAAAGTGAGGGGAAGGCCCATGAGAGTCAAAGGGTTGAAGCGCCAATTGATCTGGATCAAGGAAGCTGTGCTACCGGTTGCAGCGAGAAACGGTCAGCCCGTTTCCAGCCGCGCCTGCGCGATCAAAGCCTGGCCCAGCGCGAGGCCGCCGTCGTTGGCTGGGACCCTATGGTGCTGCAGCACCGGCACCTCGCCGAGCGCCCGAACGGTCAGATCGAGCAGGAGCGCGTTCTGAAAAACCCCGCCCGAGAGCGCCACCGCCCGCGCCCGTCCCTCATTCACCAGCGCCCGTGCGCGTGCGGCAAAGGCCTGGGCGAGCCCCGCATGGAAGCGCGCGGCGATCAGCCCCTTCGGCCGGTCTGCATCGAGGTCCGTGAGCAGCGCACGCACCATCTCTGCAACCCCGATCGCTTTAGCCGCGCCGAAGGCATAGCCCGGGTCGCCTGCCGCAAGCGCCGCCCGCCCCTCCGGCCCGTTTGCAAGCGCCTCGAGCCGCATCGCGGCCTCGCCCTCGTAGCTCTGACGATCGCGGCAGATGTCGAGCAATGCCGCCACGGCGTCGAACAACCGTCCGGCACTTGAGGAAAGGGGCGCGTTCAATCCCCGCGCGGCCGCCTGGCGCAGGGGGACCAGAGGCCGCGGTGCGAGCATCGCATCGGCCCGCGCCGCCTCGCCCGCCTCGTCGAGCCGCGAGAGCGCTGCGCGCCACGGCTCCACCGCTGCGGCATCCCCACCGAGGAGCGGGACGGGCGCAAGCCAGGCCTCCCGCGTGAACCCGCGATAATCGCCCAGCAAGAGCTCCCCGCCCCAGACAGTGCCATCAGCCCCAAGGCCCAGACCGTCGAGCACGATCCCGCCACCGGACCGCCCTCCAGCGACCAGCCGTTCTCGCCGAGGCATGCGGCCAGATGGGCGTGGTGATGCTGAACCTCGACAAGCGGCAACCCACGGGAGGCGGCGTGGCGCGAGGAGCGGTATTCGGGATGCAGGTCGCAGGCCACGGCCTTCGGATGATGATCGAAGAGCGCCCGATAATCGCCGTCGGCCTTCTCGAACTCCTCCACTGTCAGCGCATCATCGAGATCGCCCAGGTGATGAGACAACAGCGCCTGGCCGTTCTTCGTCAGGCAAATGGCCGATTTCAGATGCGCGCCATAGGCCACCACATCCGGCCGGTCCCCAAACCCCGCGGGAAGCTCGATGGTGCCCGGGACCAACCCACGTGCCCGCCGCAGGACCATTGGGCCCTGCGGCGTGATCCGCTCAACGCTATCGTCAAGCCGGCGGGCGATGGCGCGGTTATGGAAGAGGAAGCTGTCCGCAATGGCACCCAGTTTCTCCCGCGCCTCACCATCACCGATCACCTGCGGCTCGCCTGAGAGATTGCCCGAGACCATGACGAGCGGCCGGCGGACCGCGGCCAGCAGCAGATGGTGAAGCGGCGTGTAGGACAGCATCCACCCAAGCCGGTCGATCCCGGGCGCCACCGCCTCCGGCAGCGCCTGCGCCCCGCGCGCCAGCAGCAGGATCGGCGCGGCGGGATCGGCGAGGCGCGTCGCCTCCACCGCACTCGGCGCTGCATAGGCACCGATCATCTCAGCCGTGCCCGTCAGCGCGAAGGGTTTCGACGGGCGCCGCTTGCGCGCGCGCAGGGTCTCGAGCGCCATGGGGTTCGTCGCATCACAGGCGAGATAGTAGCCACCGAGCCCCTTCACCGCGACGATCTCCCCGGCCTTGAGCCGCTCGGCCGCCGCTGCCAGCGGGTCACTGTCGAGCGGCGCCTCGCCGGCCGGATAAAGCGCCAAGCTCGGACCGCAGGCCGGGCAGGCCACCGGCTGTGCGTGAAAGCGCCGGTCGCTCGGATCCTCGTATTCCGCCCGGCAGTCTGCACACATCCCGAAGGGCGCCATGGTCGTCTGCGCCCGGTCGTAGGGCAGCGCCTGCAGGATGGTGAAGCGCGGCCCGCAATTGGTGCAGTTGGTGAAGGCATAGCCGCGCCGCCGCCCCGTGCCGAAGATCTCCGCCACACAGTCAGCACAGGTCGCAGCATCGGGCGTCACCCGCGTCTCGGCCCCTGCCACTCCGGAGGCCGCGATGCTGAAACCGTCCGGCAGGTCGAAATGCGCGGCAGAGACCTCGACCGCGTCAATGCGAGAAAGCGGTGGCGCCTCGGCCTCGATCGCGCCGAGAAAACGCTCCAACTCCGGGCCGGCGGCGCGGATGAGCACCCCCTCCGCATCGTTCAGAACCGTACCGCGCAAGGCGAAACGATGCGCGAGTTGCCAAATGAAGGGTCGAAAGCCAACGCCCTGCACCTGGCCGCGCACGCGGATCTCAACCATCGTCTCCATGACGTCATCATCGCGCGGTGCGCCCGCCGCGCAAGCCAGACGAAGAAGCGACTTGCCCCCATCAGGAGCCGGCTCGCTCAACGCAGCGATGACCGACAGGCTGAGCGGCCGCCCTCAATAGTTCGGTACCTTCTCTCCGCGGCCGGCGTGTTCGGCCACGATGCGAATGCGTTTCGCTCTCGTCGCCGGTTGTTTGGCGTAGGCGATCCAGCGCAGCACGTTGCGCTTGTAGGAGGGAGCCGCCCCGTCCCACCAGGCCCGGCCACGATGGGCGTCGAGGGCCTCGATGAGATCATCGGCCTCTTCGAGGGCATCGATCGGGGCAGACGTCTCCCACTGACCGGCAGCCTTGCTCGCAGCGATGGCGCGTCGGCCCGGGGGGCGCATGCGGCCCTCAGCCTCAAGACGCGCCGCCCGCGCCTTGTAGGTCGCGGTCCATCGGTTCTCCCGCCGGGGTGAGATCAGCTGCATGGTCCGGTCTTCACCACCCTTAAGTCGCCGACCGTCGATCCATCCAAAGGCAATCAGGGCATCGAGCAGTTGATCGCGGGAGACATAGCGATCCCGGTGCACGCTCTTCCAGGTGACGATCCAGACGCTTTCGTCCTGGCCATGATGTGCGGCCAGCCAGGCCCAAAGCGCGTCTGCACCGGCGATCTCCACCTTCTCGAAGCGATCGATATCCATTGCTTAGCCCCAGACCTCGACGCCACGCGCGGCCCACACTGAGCCCATGGACGGCAGACCGTGGAGCCCACAGCGCAGAAGGGCGGCGATGACCCGCGACGACGTCAAACACGATATCTGCTCCGTGGCTCTGACGATCAGGCCCGGGCTACGCAAGGGATCGGCGAATGCGTCTCGTCCTCGGAGAGACATGGGGCCCTCCGTCAGAAAAAGCGGGTGAGGCGAAGGAGGACGTGGTCGTCATCCGCGAAGGGCTCGACCAGCGGATCGTTTGATCCGATGAAGAACCGACCTTCGACCTCCAACAGGATGCGATCGCCGATGCGGCGCTGGAACTCGACCGAGCCGATGACGCCGCTCGTCTGCGTATCGATGATCGCGCCGGCCAAGAGCTCGGTGTCCTGCGTGTCATTGAGGGTGACACGCGTACCGGCGAAGAGATCGTTCTCGAACACCGTGACGGGTGCGATGTCCTGATCACGGCTGTCGTAGAGATACTCCCCGATCAACCCGACATCGATGCCGGACCGACGTATGTCGAAGAACGTGTACTCGAAGCCTGTGACCGCGGACGCGAAGGTATTGTCGGCCGCGTTGGCGCCAACGGCCTCCAGCTTCAGGAGCCAGGGACCGCGCGTGTATTGCAGGTCTACCCCACCTTGCACGAGGCGCGGATAGAAGGGCTCCAAGCGGGTGCCCGCCTCATTGGGGCTCAGGATCGGGTTGCGGCTCGTGCCATAGAAGGCGTGCAGCCCGAGGTCGAAATCGCCGAACCGGTTAGCGTAGCGGAGGGCGACATCACCGGCGAAGGCTTCCGCCCCCCGTTCATACGCCGCAGCGCCTTCATCGACCGCGAGCGGCGTGCGTAGCCGGCCGTCGACGCCAGGAAACTCGCGCTCGCGGAAGAACGGCAGGTAGTAAGCTTCGAACGTGCCGAAATCCGTGACCCGGCCGATACGGATCATCGGCTGGCCGAGCTTCTCGCCCTCATCGAAGTCCTCGACCGTGTCGAGTTGATTGATGACGTCGACCACGTTGCGGCTCTCGGCAACGCCCCAGAACACCTGGGTGACGCCGGCCAGGAAATCCCAGTCACCGATGCGGTACGAAACACTGCCCTCGCGCAGATCGAAATAGGTCCGCTCGTCGTCCTGCTGGTCGATCCGCAGATAGGGCTCGATCAGGACCCGGGTGCTCCGGTCCTCGCTTGTCCAGCGTAGATCGCCTGAGAAAATGACGCTGCCCTGGACGCGGTCGAACTGCCCGTCGAACTGCGGCTCAGACCCAAAGAACCGAGCCTCCACCGCCACCTCGGGCGAGAGGCGGAAGGTGCCCTCAGCGCCCGCGCCGCCCACATGGCCGAGAGCGGCGACCCAGATCGTGAGAGACAGCGCGCGCTGCATCGAGGCGCCTTTCTGCTCAAAGCCGGTCGAGGATCGAGGGTTCGAAGTCGCGCTCATTCAGCGAGACCCCGAAGTCGAAATCCTCGAACCGCAGCACCGTGGTCTTCCCGGTGAGGTGATTGGTCATCGTCTGCTGGTGAGAGCGCCAATACCCCTGGGGCGACTGACGATAGTCGCCAAGCTCGAGCGTCTTCAGGAGCCGGCCGCCCCGGTCGAAGAACTCGATGCGGCGGGATTGGAAGATCTCGGTGTCGGTGTAGCAGTGGAGTTTTGAGTAGCCCGAGCGCTCATAGCGCGGGATGCACTCGACGACGTCGAGCTCGAGACCGGTCTTCTCGTCCTGAACGGTCTCGAGATAGGTGTAATCGTACTTGCCGAGTTCGCTCGCCGTCAGATCCTCGAAGGCGAACTCCGAGCCGACGAAGGGGCCCGACTTGTTCGCCGAGGAGATCCGTTTTGTGCGGCGCAGGCCCGGCAGATAGAGCCACTGATCGTCCTGCTCGAGGATCTTTGCGTGGGAGAGCAGCGCCGTACCCTCCACATCGGGCGGCGAGAAAAAGCGGATGAGCTGCTTGTCGCCGTTGCCTTCCCCCTCCTTCTCCTGGGCATCAATCTGCAGATCGCGCGTCGTGGTGCGGCCGGCGGGATCGCTGAGCGTCATGGTCAGGCGCACGCTGCTGGTGCCGAAGCCGGCATCGGTGGTGTCCGAGCGCTCGATGATCGCATAGCCGCGCTCCTGCGGCGGCAGCTCCGCGAAGCTCTGCGCAAGGACCT
>JBCCLX010000077.1:0-13353 GCA_039026635.1 Pseudomonadota bacterium | reverse complement strand
TTCGTGACGGTGGCTTCGTCGCGCGTGGTGTAGATCGTCCAGAGCATCTCGCCGATGCCATAGACGCCGATGGCCAGCACCAGGAAGCCGATCCCGCGCATGAAGCCCTGCATGTCGAAAAGGATCAGGCGGGGCGCGCCAGAGATCGTGTCGAAGCCGACGGCCGCGAGGACGAGGCCGAGGCAGATCGAAAAGATGGTTTTGGGCGCATCATCCCCGCCAAGGCCAATGAAGGTGGCGAAGGCCAGGAGCATCAGCGCGAAGATCTCGGGCGGGCCGAAGGAGAGCGCGACGGCGGCAAGCGGCGGGGCAAAGCCTGTGAAGAGCAGGTTGGCGACCGTGCCGCCGAGGAAGGACGCGATGGCGGCGGTGACCAGCGCTTCGTCCGCCTTTCCCTTCAAGGCCAGAGGTCGCCCATCGAAGGTGGTCGCCACGGCTGTCGAGGCGCCTGGGATCCCGAGCGTGACGGATGAGATCGCGCCCCCATACATCGCGCCATAGTAGATGGCTGCGAGGAAGATCATGGGCGCCGTCGCCGTGCCCGTCTGCTGCTGGATCAGGAAGGTGGCCGGTAGCAGGATCGCCACGCCATTGACCGAGCCGAGCCCCGGCATCGCGCCGACGAAGAGGCCGATAGCCACCCCGATGAAGGCCAGGAACAGGTTGGCAGGCTCAAGCGCCGTGAGAATGCCGTCGAAGAGGAGTGAGAGAACTTCCATGGGACGGCCTCAGAGGAAGATGTCGTAGAGGGGCGTGAAGACGGTGTCCTCCACCGCGCGCAGCCCCTTCGGCAGCGGCAGCGTCATGGCCACGTCGAAGAAAAAGAACATGAAGATCGGCATGCCCACGGCGACCGAAAGCGTCACGCGCCAGGGGTGCCGTCCGAGAAAGCGTAGGTAATAGAGCAGGAACACCGCCATCGCGGCATACATGCTGATGATCTCGGTCAGCACGATGAAGGCGGTGACGCCGCCGCCCACCAGGACCATCATGCGCACGCCATACATGTCGAGATAGGGCCCGGTGTCCTTGCTCGGCGGCGAGGCGCGACGGACCCAGTTGATCACGATCCAGACGCAGCTGAGCAGCATGATGCCGGAGAGCCAGAACGGCCAAAAGCCCCCACCGGGGCCTTCATCCGGCACGTACCAGATGTTCTCAAACCAAGGCTCGCCCGGCCAAGCCGGCGCCCCCGATTTGTACATGAGGTAGCCCGAGAAGGCCGCCAGTACGAGGGCCATGATCAGCTCGGCAAGGCGCATGGGCGTTCGATCCCTCTGCGAGGCCAGCGTTGACCGCCGGCACATGTCGTTACTTCCGAAAACGGCGCCCGAGAGGCCCCCGGGCGCCGCCTTTGCACGTCAGAAGCGCCTGTTTAAGGCGCGGCTGACACGGGTCACTCGATCAGTTGATCGCGCCCGAAGCCTTGAGGATGCCCTCGTGACGGTCGCGCTGCGTCGTCCAGTAGGCCCTCATATCGTCACCGGTCATCCACTCGCCGAAGAGCGACTTGTCGGTGCGGTAGCTCTGCCAGCGCTCGCTCTCGAACACCGCCTTGAAGAGGTTGCGGTAGTACTCTTCGGCCTCAGCGCTCATGCCCGGGGCGCCAACGACGGCCCGCTGCATGTAGTAGGAGAAGTCGCCGCCCTTTTCCTTCAGCGTCGGGGTGCCCGGGAACAGCGGCAGCGGCTCGTCGGTGAAGCTCACCAGCGCGAGCAGGTCACCCGACTCGTAGAAGCCAAGCGCCTCCGAAGGGTTGTTGACCGAGCTGTCGATCTGCTGACCGGCCAGGTCCTTGGCCACGGCGCCACCACCCTTGTAGGGGATGTACTTGATGTCGAGGTTGTAGGCGTTGTTCAGGAAGTCGGTGACGATGTTGTCTTCCGAGTTCTTGCCGGTGCCGCCCATGACCCAGCCCGAGCCACGCTCTTCGGCGACCGCGACGAACTCGTCAAAGTTGGTCACGCCTTCGTCCTTGTGGACCCACAGGATGAAGGTGTCTTCGGCCATCCGCGCGATCGGCGCGAACTCCATGATGTCGATGCCGAGGCCGGGCTGGCGCAGCGGCGTGGTGAAGAAGGAGTTGAGCGTCACCATGATCGTATGATCCGGATCGCGCGCGGTGTTGAGATAGACAAGGCTCTCAGCGCCCGAGCCACCCGGCTTGTTCACCGGCACGAGGGGCTTGGAGGCGAGACCGTCCTCTTCGACGATGGTCTGCATCAGGCGGGCCATTTTATCGGCACCCCCGCCTTTACCGGCCATGATCACAAATTCGATCGGCTTGCGCGGCTCCCAGGCAGCCTGGGCGGTGGCGGCAATGGCGCTGAAGCCGAGGGCCGCAGCGGCCCCGAGGGCCACCAGTCGACGGTTCAGGGTCATAGGATACTCCCATTCTGTTATTGGTACCGCCCTTGTCGGGCCTGCACCGATCTTCTTCTGTGAAGGCCTTCACGGCCTGCGGGACGCGGCAAATGCGGCAGCATCGCCCCATTTGACAGAGGGTAGCGACGCACAAACAAGTTTCAACGAGATTGGACAGGAATTACGCAACTATGTTGTTAGCTAGTGCAGCATCATGACCGGCATTGCTGTCATGTCCACAATTGTTTGCGTTGCGCCGCCAAAAATCGTTTCGTGCTCATGGCTATGGCCATAGGCGCCGCAGAGCAGCATTCCCGCGCCCGAAGCCTGCGCACCTTCGAGCACGGCACGCCCAGGACTGTCGCCCGCATTGATGACCTTGCGTTCAGCTTGCACCCCATGGGCAGACAGGTAGCGCAGAAGCGCCTCCCCCCCGATAGCGTCATACTCCGCACCCCCGTCCAGGACGGTCACGCGATCGGCGCGGCGCAGGATCGGCTGGGCAAGGGCCACCGCGCGGGTCGCCTCCAGCGCACCGTTCCAGGCGATGGCGATATGCGAGAGGAAGTCGGCCGCGGGCTCATCGGGCGGGCAGAGGAGCACGGGGCGCGCGGTCTGAAAGAGCGCCGCGCGCAGCGAATTGACGCCCAGGTTGCGGTCGCGATCCGGCTTCGCAACGGCCACGATATCCGCCAGCCGGCCGTGGGCGCGGATCACATCGGCCATCTTGCCATCAGCGGCGAACCAGGACGCCGTGGGATGATCTGTCGGCGCCACGGCCTCATGCGGGATCTGCTCGATCCCCTGCTCGGCGACGATCCCCATCAGGCTCGCCTGCAGCGCCGCACCCTCTTCCTCGGAAAGCTGCGAGGCCGAGCCGCGGATCTGCTCGCGCAGCGCTCGGGGGAGGTTCACGCCGATGGGCATGAAGTCGACGGGGCGCGCACGGCAGTGCAGCAGGTCGATATGCGCGCCGAAGCGCCGCGCCATGGCCAGCGCATGGGCCAGCACACCGGGCCCTTTGTCGTCACCCCGCACAGGGACAAGGATCGTCGCGATGGTCATGGGCACCCCTCCTGCGGCGACCTCTCCCGGGCCGCTCCGCCCCTATCTGGGAACGCGAGAGAGGCCCGGGTCAAGCCCAAGGACTGATGCGAGATCCCCTGCCGCCACAAGGGCCATGCGGCGCCAGGGGGGCCGAAGCCTCAGAAAAGGCCCTGCACGTCGCCGTTCTCGTCGAGCATGATCGTCTCAGCGGCGGGCTGGCGGGGCAGACCCGGCATGGTCATGATCTCCCCGCAGATCGCGACCACGAAGCCCGCACCGGCCGAGAGGCGCACTTCACGAACCGGGATGTCAAAACCCGTGGGCGCGCCGCGGCGCGAACCGTCGGTCGTGAAGGAGTACTGCGTTTTCGCCATGCAGACCGGGAAATGGCCGTAGCCCGCATCCTCCCAGGCCTTCAGCTGATCCTTGATCTTCTGATCCGCGATCACCGCATCGGCGCGATAGATCTCATGGGCGATGATCTCGATCTTACCGAACAGGCTCACGTTGTCAGCATAGAGCGGGGCGTATTTGGCGCTGCCACCCTCGATGAGCTCGACCACCTTATGGGCCGTCTCTTCGATGCCGCGCCCGCCCTCGGCCCAGTGCCGATTGAGCACGGCCTCGACGCCGAGCCCGGCGCAATACTCTTTGATCGCAGCGACTTCCGCGTCCGTGTCCGTGACGAAGTGGTTGATGCCGACGACGAGCGGCACGCCGAACTTCTTCACGTTCTCGATGTGACGGCCGAGGTTGGCGCAGCCGGCCTTGACCGCATCAACGTTCTCGGTCCCGAGATCGGCCTTGGCGACGCCGCCGTTCATCTTCATCGCCCGAACGGTCGCCACGAGCACCACGGCCTTGGGGCTGAGGCCCGCCATCCGGCACTTGATATCGAAGAACTTTTCGGCGCCAAGGTCCGCGCCGAAGCCAGCCTCGGTGACCACATAGTCCGCGAGCTTCAGCGCCGTCTTCGTGGCGATCACGCTGTTGCAGCCATGGGCGATGTTGGCGAAGGGACCACCATGCACGAAAGCGGGGTTGTTCTCGAGCGTCTGCACCAGGTTGGGCTGCATCGCGTCCTTGAGGAGCACCGTCATGGCGCCATCGGCGCCGATATCGCGGCAGTAGACCGGCGAGCGATCTCGCCTGTAGGCGACCACGATGCGGCCCAGGCGCTCCTGCAGATCGGCCAGATCATCGGCGAGGCAGAGGCAGGCCATGACCTCGGAGGCGACCGTGATGTCGAACCCGGTCTCGCGCGGGAAGCCGTTGGCCACACCGCCGAGCGAGGCGGTGATCTGGCGCAGCGCGCGGTCGTTCATATCGAGCACGCGGCGCCAGGCCACGCGACGCACGTCGATCTCGAGCGCGTTGCCCCAATAGATGTGGTTGTCGATCATCGCGCTCAGCAGGTTGTGCGCGCTCGTGATCGCGTGGAAATCGCCGGTGAAATGGAGGTTCATCTCCTCCATCGGCACCACCTGCGCATAGCCGCCACCGGCCGCGCCCCCCTTCATCCCGAAGTTCGGCCCGAGGCTCGCCTCGCGGATGCAGATACAGGCGTTCTTGCCGATGGCGTTCAGCCCGTCGCCGAGGCCGACGGTCGTCGTCGTCTTGCCCTCGCCCGCCGGCGTCGGATTGATCGCGGTCACGAGGATCAGGTTACCGTCGGGCTTGTCGGCCAGGCTTTTGATGAAGGTGTCCGACACCTTGGCCTTGTCGTGGCCATAGGGCAGCAGATGCTCGGAGGGGATGCCGAGCTTTTCGCCGATTTCCTGGATGGGTTTCTTATTGGCTTTGCGCGCGATTTCGATGTCGGACATGGGGCCGATCTTCTCCCAGTTTTGGCCGCAGCGTTTTCGCCATCGGCCGCGTGGTGTGGGGGTCTCTGCCGGGGATGAGCCGGCACGGGTGGCGGGTCAGGTCCCGAGCACGGTGCCGGGGGCGAGCGAGGCGGTGGCGGCCCATTCGGCGGCGGGCACCTTGCCCCCACCAGCGGGTCTGACGCGCTTTAGCAGGAGGCCGCCGCCGCCCGCTTGCACCAAAACGCCATCGTCGGACACGGAGACGACCTCCCCGGGCGCCGCGCCGCTCGCCGCACCGCTGACCTCGGCAGGCCGGCAATCATAGACCTGCAACTCGGCACCGCTGAGCGTGGTCCAAGCGCCCGGTTGGGGATTGCAGCCGCGAATGAGGTTGTAGACATCCGTGGCAGGCTTCGCCCAATCGATCCCCGCATCCTTCTTGCGGCACCAGCTCTCATAGGTCGCCTTGCTCTCGTCCTGGCCGATGCGCGGGGGATTGCCGGCACGGATCAGGTCGATGGCCTCCAGCGTCGTCTCGATGCCGAGCGGGAAGATCTTCTTGAAGTAGACATCGCCCAGCGTGTCGTCCGGCCCGATCTCCACCTCGCGTTGGAGCAGGATATCGCCCTCGTCGAGCCCGTCGTCCGGGAAGAACCAGCTCAGCCCCGTCTTGGTCGCCCCCCCGATGATCGGCCAGTTGATCGAGGAGGGGCCGCGATGGAGCGGCAGGAGCGAGGGGTGAAAGCAAATGCTGCCGTGCTTCGGGATATCGCGCGCGGCCTCCGGCACGAAGATGATCATATAGGCCATCACCATGAGATCCGCGTCGAGCCCGCGCATCTCGGCGAGCACCGCCTCGTCCTTGTAGTTGGGCGGCTGAAAGAGCGGCAGGCCATGCTCGAGCGCCGCTTCCTTGAGCGGATCGATCGGGCGCCCCTCCTTGTCGGGCGCGGTATAGACGCCCACGACTTCGTCGCGACCCGCCTCGAGGATCTTCTCGAGCGCGGCTTTGCCGAAGGCCTGCTGGCCGTTCACGATCAGTCTCACGTTTCCCTCCGTCGTTATGGTTATCGGTTGTTAGTTTGGCATGCCGGCGAGCGGGCTGTCCGCCTCGCGACAGGTTCCTGTCTCCGCCAGCCAGACACCGCCGGAGCGGTCACAGGCCAGCACCTCCTCGGGAGGGCGTAGCGCAGGGACATAGAGAAGCGCGAGCACGCCTAGCACCATCACCCCCATCAAGGTCGCCATCACCCGATCATGCTGCGATGGCTGGCGCATCACGCGTCTCGCTCCGCCGCCCTAGAGGCCGATCTGCATGAGCACGATGCCCGCACCCGCGCTGCAGGCGCTCGCGCGGGCAGAAGCGGTGGCATCGGCGAAGAGAAGCCGCGGCGAGCGGGGATGAAAGTAGCCGAGCGCGAGTATGAGGCTGGCACAGGCAAGGTAGAGGGCAGTGATGATCAAGACGGCAGACATCGATAGGGTAACTCGCTCGCTGAATGAGGGCTCGGTTGGCATGGCGGGCTGGCGCAACGCTCAGCGTCTTGGCAGCACGGCGCATCGGAGGATGTCCGAGCAAAGATAGAGCGCGCGGCAGACACCGCTAGGAACGCCACTCACCACGCGTCTCATTCCAAGGTCCCGCGCGGTGTCCGCCGGATCTCGCCATCTGCAAGACCGCGGCAGAGCTTGGCGTTTCGGTCCCACAGATCACCCCGCGACGTGCACCAATCCCGCTCCAGGTTCTCGGCCCATAGCTTGCGCTGAGCGTTGCGAAAGCCCTGAAGCTCGATGAACCAGACAACCAGCCCCAGGACCGCCGGCAGGCAAAGCGCGATCCCGACCCAGAGGATCCGACGCGCGCGCTGGCCTGCCATGCACGCCTACTCGGCCGCCTTCGGAAGCTCGCCAATGGCGCCGCTGCCGGCGATCTCATGCACGTCGTCGGCCGAGTAGCCAAGCACGTCGCGCAGGATCTCCTCGGTGTGCTCGCCGAGAAGGGGCGAGCGGATCACCTCGACAGGGCTGTCCGACATTTTGATCGGGCAACCGACGGTCAAGTAGTTGCCGCGCTCAGGATGGGGCACATCGACGATGGTGCCCGTGGCGCGCAGCCCCTCGTCCTCGGCGATCTCCTTCATGCTGAGGATCGGGCCGACGGGGATGTTGAGCGGGTTGCAGATCTCCATGACCTCGAACTTGGTCTTGGTCTTGGTCCACTCTTCGATCCGCTCGAAGATCGCGTCGAGCTTGTCGAGCCGCTCAGGCGGCGTGGCATAGCCGGGGGCCGTCTTCCAGTCGGGCTCGCCGATCACATCGCAGACATGCTCCCAGACCGCCGCCTGGGTGATGAAATAGGTGTAGGCGTTGGGGTCCGTCTCCCAGCCCTTGCATTTGAGAATGCGCCCGGGCTGACCGCCGCCACTGTCGTTGCCGGCCCGCGGCGTCGCCTCGCCGAATTCGATGCCCGCACCATACTGGCTGTATTCCTTGAGGGGCCCGGCCTCGAGGCGCTGCTGATCGCGCAGCTTCACACGGCAGAGGTTGAGCACCCCGTCCTGCATGGGTGCGAGCACCTTCTGGCCGCGGCCGGTCTTCTCCCGCTGGAAGAGCGCGGTGACGATGCCAAGCGCGAGGTGGAGCCCAGTACCGCTGTCGCCGATCTGCGCGCCGGTCACGAGCGGCGGGCCATCGAGAAAGCCGGTCGTCGAGGCCGAGCCGCCGGCACATTGCGCGACGTTCTCATAGACCTTGCAGTCCTCGTATTTGCCGGGCCCGAAGCCCTTGACCGAGGCCATGATCATGCGCGGGTTGATCTCCTGGATCTTCTCCCAAGAGAAGCCCATGCGATCGAGCGCGCCCGGCGCAAAGTTCTCGACAAGCACGTCGCATTCCTGGACGAGGCGCGTGAGCACCTCTTTGCCCTTCGGCGTCTTGGGGTTGAGCTCGATCGAGCGCTTGTTGTGGTTCAGCATCGTGAAATAGAGGCTGTCGGCGCCGGGCACGTCGATAAGCTGCTTGCGCGTGGCATCGCCCACGCCGGGCCGCTCCACCTTGATCACATCCGCGCCGAACCAGGCGAGGAGCTGCGTGCAGGTGGGGCCGGACTGCACATGGGTGAAATCCAGGATCTTGACGCCTTCGAGGGCTTTCATGGCGGTCTTCCTCGTCGCTCGCGGGCCAAGGCCCGGGGGTGGCTGTGACGGCGGTCCCGGATCAAGTCCGGGACCTTGGCCGCATCCGACCGCGTTCCCGTCCGGGCGCGGGGGCTGCAGCGCGGTCCCGGGCTTGACCCGGGACCTCCATCTTTCGGCTTACTTGTACATCGTCTGGGCTTTGGTGCCCGGGGCATACTCGCGGGGGTCGATCCAGACGTTGACGACGGCGCATTTGCCCGTGGCGGCGATGGCCTCGCGGGCACGCTGGAGGGCAGGTTGGATCTGGCTCGCTTCGCGAACCTCCTCGCCGTAGCCACCCAGCATCTGGCCGAACTTCGAGAACTCCACATCGCCCAGCTTGTTGCCGATATCGCCGCGGTTCTCGCCGTACTTCGCGATCTGGCCATAGCGGATCTGGTTCATGGCCGAGTTGTTGCCGATCACGGCCAGGAAGGGCGCCCCGAAGCGCTGGGAGACCTCCATGTCGAAGGCGGTCATGCCGAAGGAACCATCGCCGTAGAGGCACATCACCTCTTTGTCGGGATGCGCGAGCTTGGCGGCCATGGCGAAGCCGGTGCCGACGCCGAGGGAGCCGAGCGCGCCCGGGTCCATCCACTGGCCCGGGCCCCGCGGGCGCACGGCCTGAGCCGAGATCGTCACGACATCGCCGCCGTCGCCGATGTAGATCGTGTCCTCGCCCAGGAACTCGTTGATCTCCCAGGCCAGCCGGTAGGGGTGGATCGGCGACTGATCGCTCTGGAAGAGCGGCATCAGCTTTTCAAGCGCCACGGCCTCGGCCGCACGGAGCTTGTCCATCCACTGTTGGCGGAGCTGACGCTTGCCGCCATCGATCCGTCCGCTGGCCGCTTGGACCACGGCAGTCAGGTTCGCGCCCGGATGGCCAGGGATGCCGAGGTCGATGTCGCGGTTCTTGCCCACGGTCTTGTAGTCGAGATCGAGCTGCACCAGCGTCAGCGCGTCCGAAATCCGCTTGCCATAGCCCATACGGAAGTCGAACGGCGTCCCCACGATCAGGATCACATCCGCTTCCTTGAACGCCAAGCTGCGCGTACGGTCGAAGTGGTGCGGATCGCCCGGGGGCAGCATGCCGCGCGAGGCGCCGTTCATGTAGCAGGGGATATCGAGCGCGCGGACGAAGTCGATCGCTTCCTGCGCCGAGCCCGAAGCCCAGACCTGTTGGCCGAAAAGGACGGCCGGACGCTCGGAATTGACCAGGATATCGGCCAGCTTCTCGATGTCGTTCACATCCGCGATCATGCGGGGCGAGGCGCGATACTTGCCGGGCTCGGGGATCCGCGCCTTGTCGAGCGAGATCTCCGCATCCAGGATATCGCGCGGGATCTCGAGGTAGCTCGGCCCATAGGCGCCCGTGAAACACTCGCGCGCCGCCATCGAGATCATGTCGGCGATGCGCTCGGTGGAGAAGACGCCCGACGAGAACTTCGTGATCGGCGCCATCATATCCACGTGCGGCAGATCCTGGAGCGAGCCCATCTTATGCTGGGTCAGCGAGGACTGCCCGCCGATATGCAGGATCGGGCTTTCCGAGCGAAAGGCGGTGGCCACGCCCGTCACCGCATTGGTGCAGCCGGGGCCTGCGGTCGTCACCACACAACCGAGCTTGCCGGTCTGGCGCGCATAGCCATCGGCTGCATGGGCGGCCACCTGCTCGTGGCGCACGTCGACGATCTTGATGCCCTCGTCGATGCAGCCGTCGTAGATGTCGATGATATGCCCGCCGCAGAGCGTGAAGATCGTGTCGACGCCCTCTGCCTTCAGCGCCTTGGCCACCAGACGGCCGCCTGAGACGACGCCCTCGTCGGTGCTCTTGCGGGCCAGCGTGTCATGCGCGGTCTGCGATGCGATCGCCATGGTCTCCTCCTCGATTGTTCTCGTTCTGGATGTCGGTTTCCGGACCCTCGCCCGAGAGATAGCGCCAAGAGCGGCGCAGGTAGGCGTGGAGCCGGGCGGTATGTGCCTCGACCCGGCGGGCTGCGAGATCGGCCTGACGCGCTTCGATGGCGGCGATGATGCCGCCATGATCGGTGACCGAGCGTTCCGCGCGGTCGGGATCGCGCAGCGCCATGCGGCGGATCACGGCAAGATGGGCGAGCAGCCCCTCGCCTGTGTCGATCATCAACTGGTTGCCCGAGAGCGCGAGGACCGCCCGGTGAAAGGCGATGTTGGCCTCGGAGTATTCCGAGAGCGCGGCCTGCGCATCCTCGGCCGTGTGCTGGGCGATGCGGCGCAGCCCCGCGATCTGATCAGCCGGCGCGCGGGCGCAAGCGATGCGCGCGGCCATGCTCTCCAGGGCCGACCACATCTCGAGCATCTCGAGCACTTCGGGCAGCGTCTTGCGGCGGATCAGGATGCCGCGGCGGGGGCGGATCTCGAGAAAACCTTCCTGCTCGAGCCGGTTCAGCGCTTCGCGCAGCGGCGTGCGGCTGATGCCGAACTGTTCGGCGAGGCTCCGCTCATCCAGGCGCCGCTGGGCGTCCGGGTCATAGACATCGAGCTCCATGATGGAGCGTTTGAGCGCGCCATAGATGGTGTCGCGCAGGCTCATGCTGGCGCTGACGGGCTCGAATGTGAGCACCTTGCCCATCCGTTGTGACGCTCCATTCTTCGCCGCTGCCAAGGGCTGTCGACGGCCCGGATCAATCTGGCATACCACATACCACAGGGTCGAAGTGGCGCAAGCACCGCGGCGGCTCTCGCGTTCCAACGCGTGGAAAGACCGGATCGAGCTGTCACATCCCGTCGATCGGTCTGTCCCTGGCTGCAGCGACCAGACCGCCTCCCCGTGGCTTCGGGCAAGGCTCGATACCTGGGGACCGCAAGGGCGCGATTGTTTCCGATCGCGCATCACAGAGCTTCACGAACGGCGGATGATGGTGTGATCGCTCGACACGACATGGGGCTCATCGCGGTCGCCATGACGCGGCCGTCCCAGCACCCTAAGGAGTGACACCGATGACCATCCGCAACACCGCCGCCCTGGCCGCGGCCTTCGTCGCCGCCCTGTCCCTCGCCCCGGCCGCCGAGGCCCGTGACGGGCGGTCGAGCCTGAACGACTTCAAGAGCTGGTCAGCCGAAGCCCGCGCCGCGGGTGGCTACCCCAATCCGATCACCGCGCTCTACGATGCGATGACGGGTAAGACCATGCGCGGCCTCGCTGCCGAACGCCGCGACCAGCAGTCCTCGAAAGGTGCCCGCGGCTTCACCGGCAACTGACGGTTGACGCCTTGGCGCCACTAAGCAGCGTCCAGCGTTTCGGCCCCAGAACCCGATCCGGGCATGATCCGGACATCTTCTGGGGCCGGCACAGCATCCACTCCCTGGGCCCCTTGCCTGAACCGCCGGGCCCAGGCACCGTCTGGCGCAGAAGAGCGAGACGGAGCCCGCCATGGATATCGCCCCCGGCTCGACAGATGCGCTGATCATCGTCGATGTGCAGAAGGATTTTTGTGAGGGGGGCCGGCTGGCGGTCGCGGGTGGCAACGCGATCGTGCCGGGCATCAATGCGCTCATCCCCCAGTTTACCACCGTCGTGCTAACGCAGGACTGGCACCCCAGCGATCACAGCTCCTTCGCGTCTCAACACGCCGAACTGGCGCCCTTCGAGACTGTGCAGATGCCCTATGGCCCGCAGACCCTCTGGCCCGATCACTGCGTGATCGGCAGTGCGGGCGCGGGCTTTCATGAGGACCTGCAAACCGATGCGGCGCGCATGGTGATCCGCAAGGGATTTCGGCGTGGGATCGACAGCTACTCCGCCTTTTTCGAGAATGATCACGCCACGCGCACGGGTCTTGCAGAGGCGCTCAGGGCCTGGGAGGCGAAGCGGCTCTTTTTCGTCGGCATCGCCACGGATTTCTGCGTCGGCTGGTCGGCACTCGATGCCCGGCGTGAGGGGTTCGAGGCCGCCGTCATCGAACCACTGACCGCGGCGATCGATCTGAACGGCTCGCTCGAGGTGACGCGCACAGCCCTCCGCGAGGCCGGCGCCGAGATCCTCGCCTAGCTTCCCGCCCGCCGCTCGCCTGTGCTAGGCCCATCGCCATGAAGGACGGGGAGAAAAGCGCCGCCGTGCCGCCGGGTACGACGCCCATGATGGCGCAGTATCTCGGCATCAAGGCCGAGCATCCCGATGCGCTCCTGTTCTATCGCATGGGCGATTTCTACGAGCTGTTTTTCGAGGATGCCGAGGTCGCCGCCGGCGCGCTCGATATCGCGCTCACGCGCCGGGGCAAGCATCTGGGTGACGACATCGCCATGTGCGGCGTGCCCGTCCATGCCGCCGAGAGCTATCTGCACACCCTGATCCGCAAGGGCCATCGCGTCGCCGTCTGCGAGCAGACCGAGGACCCGGCCGAGGCAAAGAAGCGCGGTTCCAAATCCGTCGTCCGGCGCGAGGTCGTGCGTCTCGTCACGCCAGGCACGCTGACCGAGGACACGCTCCTCGAAGCGCGCGCGGCCAACTATCTCGCCGCCCACGCAGAGCTTCGCGGGGAGAGCGCGCTTGCCTGGGTCGAGCTGTCGACGGGCGAGCTGGCGGTGATGGCGGTGACACGGGACGGCCTGCCCGCCGCCCTCGCCCGTCTGGCACCCCGCGAGGTGCTGGCGAGCGAGCGCGCCGTCGGGCCCGTTGCTGCCGAGCGGGAGGATGCGGCGACGCTGGAGGCCGCCTTGTCGGGCGCGGGCGCTGTCGTGACGCCGCTGCCGCGCGCGAGCTTTGACAGTGAGGGGGCCCGTGGGCGGCTCCAGCGCCTCTTCGGCGTCGCGACGCTGGAGGGCTTTGGCAGCTTCTCCCGCGCCGAGATCGCCGCGATGGGCGCGCTCGCCGCCTATCTGGAGCTGACGCAGAAGAGCGCGGCCCCTCGGCTGCGCCCGCCGGTGCGCGAGCGGGCGGAGGGGGCGATGCGGCTCGATGCCGCCACGCGCCGCAACCTCGA
>JBCCLX010000076.1:0-13428 GCA_039026635.1 Pseudomonadota bacterium | reverse complement strand
CTGCTTCCAGTCCCGCATGGAGGCAGCATGACGGAAGCAAGGCAAAGCTGAGGTCACTGCTCCGCATCGTGGTATCGAGTCTCATAGATATGCTCTGTATACGTAAAAAATCTGCTCCAAAATGGAACGCATGGGGTAAAATCGCTGTGGATTGTATCAAGATGAGCAAGGTGGGGCGGTTATCTCGTCCTAAATGTCCGGTAAAAAAATAGGCAGCAACTCCCTGAAAGCGCGAGGAAAACACTACCGGCCTGCCAGGTTCAGTCTTCGTTCTGTGTAGAATGTGTGAAAACGCACATCTGGACTCGGCTGCACAAATTACCCATCTTCGCTCAAAGGTTGTGCTTGGAGATCGAAATGTTCGGTTTTCTCTCGATGATGGGATCATATCGCCTCCTGCGCGAGGGCGAGTGGGATCAGCTGCTGCGCCATGCGCGGCGCCTTGATGCCCCGTCCATCCGAGCGCGTTTCGGCAATGACATGAGCGATAAGGAACTCGTGCGCTGGGCGCGGACCTCGGAGCATAATGACGTCATCGGTTGGTTCTACGACGGCCAGCTCTGTGCCTCTGTCGAGACCGGGTATCGCGGCGAACGGGCGGAATGTGCGATCACCGTTGAGGAACAGTTTCGCAGCGAGCATATCGGCCGGCGGCTCTTCGACCGGGCGTGCCGGCTGGCCCGGCGCAAAGGGGCGAAGGAAATGGCGATGCTCGCTCGTCTCCGTCAGGAGCGCGACATCCGCCTGATGGCCCAGCGCCCGGGCTGGTCCTTCAATGCCTGCTACACCCGCTCCATCATCCTTCCGAACCCTGAGCCGGATCACCCGCTCTGGTTGATCCGTGATCTCTCGGCGATGACGTTCTTTGGCGTCAGCTCCCGCGGGCTACGGATCGGGGACGCAGTGGAGGTCGACTGACCCTCGCCGACGGCCTGCTGCTTCAGGACAGACTGCGACAGCGCGGCGCCGGGCCTTGTCCGGCGCAGAGCCATGCGCATCTCCCTAGGGTGATCGCAGCCAAGCAGACCCGCCATGACGCAGACCCCAACCGATGGCATCGAGCCGCGCCCGCTCGCCGATCAGCGCGTCCTGATCCTGGGCGGCACCTCGGGCATCGGGCTTGAGACGGCCCGCGCCTTCCGCGCCGAAGGGGCCTGCGTCGTCGTCTCCGGTCGCAGCCACGCCCGCGGTGCCGAGGCGAGCGGTCTGCTCGGCGGTGCGCCCTTCCTGCCCTGTGACGGCGCCGAGCCGACCGCGGTGCAAACGATGGTGGACGAGGCCGAGCGGGCGTTGGGGCGCATCGACACCCTTGTGATCAGCACCGGCGGCACGCGCCTGCCCGAACTCCTCTTCCGCCAAACGCTCGAGGACATCCAAACCGCGCTCGCCCAGGACCTCGCGCCCTTTCTCTATACCGCACGCGCCGCTCTGCCCGGCATGATGCGCGAGGGACGAGGCTGCATCCTCTCGATCGCCTCGGATGCCGGTAAGGTCGCCACGCCGGGCGAGGCCATCATCGGCGCAGGCATGGCCGCGATCATCCAATTCACCCGCACCCTCGCGATGGAGGCCAAGCGCAACGGCATCCGCGCCAACGTCCTCACCCCCTCGCTGGTGGAGGGCACGCCGCTCACCGACCGGTTGATGGTCGAGGGCAGCTTCTCGGCAAAACTCTTCACCAAGGCACGGCCACTCGCCGCTCTCGGTCCCACCGAGGCGCAAGACCTTGCAGCACTCGCCGTCTTTCTCGCTTCCCCAGCCGCGCGTCGCATCACCGGCCAGGCGATCAGCGTGAACGGCGGGATCAGCGCCGCCTAAGCGCCCCTGTCGTGCCCCCTCTCTCGACAGCCCGCGGCGCGATGGCTAGATACGGCCCTCAACACGGCCGAAACGCCAACAGACCGGAGGCTCCATGGAGAGCGTCGTCATCGTCATCCACCTGATCATCGCGCTCTGCCTGATCGCGACGGTGCTGCTCCAACGCTCGGAGGGCGGTGCGCTTGGCATCGGTGGCGGTGGGGGCGGGCTCGTCTCCCAGCGGGGCGCGGCCTCGGCGCTCAGCCGGGTGACCTGGGCCCTGGCGATCGCCTTCATCTGCACCTCGATCATGCTGACGATCCTCTCCGGCCGCGGCT
The DNA here is from genome assembly GCA_039026635.1 of Pseudomonadota bacterium. Lineage (GTDB taxonomy): Bacteria > Pseudomonadota > Alphaproteobacteria > Rhodobacterales > Rhodobacteraceae > Thermohalobaculum. Next base: position 11,293 of record JBCCLX010000076.1, on the reverse strand, counting down.
CGAGCGATGGCTCGGTCGTCGACGACTTCACGCAGCCGGCCGACACGCTCTCGATCCCGCTGCCCGGCAGCGATGGCAGCAGCCTGCCGGAAGGTGCAGGCGATGGTCAGGGCGGGATTGGCGCGGGCTCGCTCCTGCCACCCGCCTCGCCGCCCGCCGCCGACTGACGCGTCGCAGCGTCCCCCCGTGCCTGCGTTCCTGGACCGCGCCGCGCGGCTCACCGAACGCGCAGGTGAGGCGATCGGCGCTGCGCTGGAGGCCGTGCTCGACTGGGCGGTCGAACGGCCGTGGCGCGGCATCCTGCTGGCGGGCCTCGTCGCGCTCCTCGCGACACTGCCAGGCCTGACCACTCTTCCGGTGACCGACCGCGACGAAGGCCGCTTCGTCCAGGCCACCAAGCAGATGATGGAGACGGGCGACTACGTCGACATCCGCTTCCAGGACCGTGCGCGATGGAAGAAGCCCATCGGCATCTATTGGCTCCAAGCGGGCGCCGCGATCCCGGCTGGCGGTGTCGAGGCACCGATCTGGGCCTATCGCTTGCCCTCCTTCCTCGGCGTGATCCTGGCGGCGATGGGCACGGTCTGGGCGGCCCGGGCCCTGATCCCCGCGCGAGCGGCGGTTCTCTCAGGCGTCATGCTCGCTACCGTGGTGCTGGCCGCGGCCGAGGCGACCATCGCGAAGACAGACGCCGCCTTGTTGCTGACGGCCGTCCTCGCTTTCGGCGCGCTCGCTCGCGTGCTGATGGGCAGGGCTGAGCGCTTCACCTGGCTTGTCTTCTGGCTCGCCATCGCCGGGGCAACGCTCCTCAAGGGTCCCGTCGTGCCCGCGATTGCCGCCTTAGCGCTCGCCGGCTTCCTGCTCGCTCGACGGCTCGGCGGCGGCGCCCTGCCAGCCCTCGGCGCGCTCCGTCCCGTGCCCGGGCTCGTGCTGACGGCAGCGCTCGTCGTCCCCTGGCTCGCCGCGATCTGGGTCATCTCGGAGGGCCGGTTCTTCGACGAGGCGGTGGGGCGCGACCTGCTCGGCAAGATGGCGGAGGGGCAGGAGAAGCACTGGGGCCCGCCGGGGCTCTATAGCGCCATCGTCTGGGGCACCTTCTGGCCCTGGGCGGCGTTTCTGCCTGCGGCCCTTGCTGCGTCCTGGCGGCTGCGGCGCGAGGCGCTTTCGGGGGCAGCCGGCTGGCTCCTGCTGCTGGCCGCCTGGATCGTCCCGTTCTGGCTGGTGCTCGAAGTGGTGCCGACAAAGCTGCCCCATTACGTCCTGCCGCTTTACCCCGCCCTTGCCATGGTGATCGCCTGGTATGTGAGCGAGGGCACAGCGCCCGAGGCCCGTTGGATGCTTCGCCTCTCTGCCATCCTCGCGGCGCTGCCCGGGCTGGTCCTAGGCCTCGCAGCCATCGCCTTGCCCATCGCGCTCGAAGGGCGGCTCGTGCCGGGCGCGGCGTTCTTCGGGCTCGCCGGCGCGGTGCTGGCGCTTGTTGCGGGTCAAGCGGCGCTCGCAGGGCGGCTGCGCGCCCAGGCCGGCACCTCGGTGCTCGCCGCGCTCATGATCTTCACGGCGGCCCTCCAGTTCGGCCTGCCCTCGCTCAACACCGCCTTCGCCACCCCACGGCTCGCGTCTCTGGCCGAGCCCTGGCGCGCCTGTGCCGAGGGCCCTCTCGTCTCCGTCGGCTATCGCGAGCCCAGTCTCGTTTTTCGGACGGGCACCGACACGCGCCTGATTGGGCCGGAGGAGGCGGCAGAGCACCTGCGCGCCACGCCCGGTGCCCTGCTGCTGGTCGAGGACTGGGCCCTGCGCCGCATGGCCGAGGCGCGGGGACCGGACGCGCCGGCACTCATCTCCCGCGGGAGCCATCGCTACTTCAACTACAATCGCGGCAAGTTCTACACGGCCGAGATCATGACCCTCGACGATCCGCGCTTTACCCCCTGCGCTGGTACCGGCTGAGGCGGTTCCGGCGCCGGATCTGGCCAAGCCGCCCATCGCCCCCTATACCGCAGCGCCAAGCCAAGGACCGCAGCGAGGGGAGGCGGACTGCATGATACCGCGCTTCACCATCGTCGCACCGATGCTCAACGAGGCCGAGAACGTCGCCCACATGGCGGATGAGATCGCCGAAGCCTGTGCCCCGCTCGCCCCCTTCGAGGCGATCTTTGTGAACGATGGCTCGAAGGACGGCACGGCTGAGGCCATCGCCGAGGCCCGTGCCCGCCATCCATGGCTGCGTGAGCTGCGCCATGCGAGCGCCTGCGGCCAGTCTGCGGCTGTGCGCTCCGGGGTGATGGCCGCAACGGCACCCATCGTCTGCACCATCGACGGCGACGGCCAAAACCCACCCTCAGAGATCCCAAAACTCGTCGCCCCTCTGCTCGCAGAGGATGCAGCCGCAACCCTCGGCCTCGTTGCGGGCCAGCGCGTGGACCGGCAGGACACAACGTCCAAACGGCTTGCGAGCCGGGCGGCCAACGCGCTGCGCGCGCGTCTGCTGCGCGATGCAACGCGCGATACGGGCTGTGGCCTGAAAGCCTTTCCGCGCGCGCTCTTTCTTTCGCTGCCCTTCTTCGACCATCTGCACCGCTACTTGCCCGCCCTCGTCCGGCGGGAGGGCTATGACGTGCTGCTCGTCGATGTCAGCCATCGCGCGCGCGCCGCGGGCCGCTCGAAGTACACGAACCTCGGGCGCGCGATCGTGGGCGTCACCGATCTCTTCGGCGTCTGGTGGCTGATCCGTCGGCGCCGCCTGCCTCGGGTGACCTACACCGACGCGGTCACAGGGCAGACGTCCCAGCAGGCCAGGCCCGAGGCCATGTCGTGAACACGCTGATGGGAGCGCTCGGCGCCCAGAGCCAGGCAGAGCTGATTTGGATCCTCGTCGGGCTCGGCGGACAGGCGCTCTTTATGATGCGGTTTCTGGTGCAGTGGATCGCCTCGGAGCGCGCGCGCCGCTCAGTTGTCCCCGTTGCTTTCTGGTACTTCTCGATCGGAGGGGCCGCGATCCTGCTGGCCTATGCGATCTGGCGGGCCGATCCGGTGTTCATTCTCGGCCAATCCCTCGGCTTTTTCATCTATGCTCGCAATCTCTGGCTGATCCAGGCGGAGAGGCGGCGTGCGCTTCTAGGGGGCAGCGCGCCCGACGCGGAGGGCTAGCGTCGTACGCCCGACATGCCTTTGTGTCACCTTGGGACGACAGCAGCCTTGGAGCGCCGCCCATGACCCGCCTCTTCCTCCCCTCCGCCTTCATCGCCGCCCTCATCGCCCTGCCAGCAAAGGCCAAGGACCCAACCTACATCGGACAGGTCGAGGTGATCGCCGGCGAGAGTGATGGCAACGCCCGCGGCCATGTCTTCGAAGACCTCAACCGCAACAGCCAGCGCGATGCCGGCGAACCGGGCCTGTCGGGCGTCGCCGTCTCCAACGGGCGCGAGGTGGTGCTGACTGACAGCGCCGGGGCCTGGGCGCTGCCGGCGGTTGGCGACATGAACGTCTTCGTCACCAAACCCGCCGGCTTCGCGACGCCGCTGTCGCCCGACATGGTTCCCCAATTCGCCTATATCCACAAAGAGGCCGGCAGCCCGCCCCTGCGGTTCGGCGGGATCGCACCCACGGGCCCGCTGCCGGGCGCCATCAACTTCCCGCTCGTGCGCGACGGCACAGGCGACCGCTTCGACTGCCTCGTCTTCGGCGATCCCCAACCCTACTCCAACCGCGAGCTCGGCTATGTGCGCGAGACCGCCGGCCGCATGCTGGCCAGCCGCGACATGAGCGCCACTGAATGCCTGCTCTTCGAAGGCGATGTGATGGGGGACGATCTCTCGCTGTACCCCCGCTTCCGAATGCTGATGGCGCAAGGGGCCACGCCGCAGTACTATGTCGCTGGTAATCACGACCTCGATTTCGATGCCGAGACCGACGCCCATAGCTTCGACACCTTCCGCCGCGAATGGGGGCCGGAGTACTACTCCTTCGACATCGGGCAGGTGCATTTCGTGGTGCTCGACAATGTGCGCTACCCCTGCAACGGCGTCGATCCTCATCCGTTCTGCGCCCCGGATGGGCGCCCAACCTACAATGGCGTGATCCACGACCGGCAGCTGGCTTGGCTCGAGGCGGATCTGGCGGTCGTACCGGCGGACAAGCTGATCGTGCTGAACGCCCATATCCCCTTCGTGAGCTTCTCGGATATGGCGGGCGCCAAGAGCCAGACAGACAACTTGGCCGCGCTCTACGCCATCATCGGCGACCGCCCGGCCCTCGGCCTCTCGGGCCATACCCACACGGTGGAGCAGATTCTGCCGGGTGATCTCTATGCGGGATGGGAGGCAAACACCGGGACGGGGCCTGCGCCCTTCCATCAGATCGTCACCGGTGCGCTCTCGGGCTCCTGGTGGGCAGGCGATCTGAACGACCGTGGCGTGCCCCACGGGATGCAGCGCCAGGGCGCGCCCCGCGGCTATTATGAGATCTCCTTCGATGGCGCTGCCTACACCGACACCTATCATACCTTCGATAGAGGCCCAGAGCAGCAGCTGCACGCCAGCTTCAACACACCCCGCTTCCGCGCCTGGGCGGAGAAGCTCTTGGCCTTTGCCGATCTCTACCGCCAACCGGCCGGCGTGCTGCCGCCCGTCACCGTCAATGACCTGGGCGATATGAACCTGCTGAGCCGGGCGGATCTGGAGGACGGCACCTGGATGGCCGTCAATGTGTGGAACGGATCGGGCGAAAGCACCGTCTCGGTCTCGATCAACGGCGGTGCGGCCTTGGAGGGCACACGCACGCAGGAGGCGGCCGGCGAGAGCGCCCGCGTCGGCCCGGAGTTTGCCGATCCACTCGCCCTGGCCCGACAGGCGACGCAAGGCCGCATGGCTTTCCGCTCGGCCGAAGGCGGCGAAGACACCGACGGCTTCACCACCTGGCAAGGCTTTGAGTGGCGCACGACCGTTCCCGGACCGCTGCAAAACTGGATGCTCGCACGCGCCTCCAGCCATCTCTGGCGCGTCGATCTGCCTGCCGATCTGCCCGCGGGCGTGCATAAGGCCGAGATCAGCACCACCGATCGCTACGGACGCCGCTTCAGCGAGACGCTCAGCTTCGAGGTCGTCGAGAGCTTGCCGCCGCTCGACTGGCCATACGGTCGCGATTTCCCGTGACGCCCCCCTTCTGCAGCACCGATGCCCCGGTCCGGGACGGTCGGGTTGCCCACAGAGCGGAAATCCCGTAGACACATATTCCCGTGGCAAATGATGCGTCTCCGAGGCAGAGACGTACGAAATGCGGGGCATCACGGGCATGGCGCGGTACATCTTCATCACAGGCGGCGTCGTTTCATCGCTCGGCAAAGGGCTGACGGCAGCAGCCCTTGGCGCTCTCTTGCAGGCGCGCGGTTACACGGTCCGTCTGCGCAAGCTCGATCCCTATCTCAACGTGGATCCGGGCACGATGAGCCCCTTCGAACATGGCGAAGTCTTCGTCACGGACGACGGCGCGGAGACGGATCTGGACCTGGGGCACTATGAGCGCTTCACCGGCGTCGCCGCCCGCGCGACCGACAGCGTCTCCTCCGGCCGGATCTATTCGCGGGTGCTGGAGAAGGAGCGACGCGGCGACTACCTTGGCAAGACCATCCAGGTGATCCCGCATGTGACCGACGAGATCAAAGACTGGCTCGCCATCGGTGAGGACGAGGTCGACTTCATGCTCTGCGAGATCGGCGGCACCGTCGGCGATATCGAGGGGCTGCCCTTTTTCGAGGCCATCCGGCAGTTCGCCCAGGATCGCCCGCGTGGCCAGGCGATCTTCGTTCATCTGACGCTGCTGCCTTACGTCAAAGCCTCGGGCGAACTGAAGACCAAGCCCACGCAGCACTCGGTGAAGGAGCTGCGCTCCATCGGCATCGCGCCCGATGTGCTCGTCTGTCGAACGGAGAAGAAGATCCCGGAGAAGGAGATCAAGAAGATCGCCCTCTTCTGTAACGTCCGCACCGATGCGGTGATCCCGGCGATGGATCTCGCCAGCATCTATGAGGCCCCGCTCGCCTACCATGAGGTGGGTCTCGACCAGGCGGTGCTCGACGCCTTCGGGATCCACCCGGCGCCACGACCCAAGCTCGAGATGTGGGATCAGGTGGTCGATGCCATCCACAACCCCGATGGCGAGGTGCGCATCGGGATCGTCGGCAAATACACGCAGCTGGAGGACGCCTATAAATCCATCGCCGAGGCGCTGACCCATGGCGGGATCGCCAATCGCGTCCGCGTCAGTGCCGAATGGCTCGATGCCGAGATCTTCGAACGCGAGAACCCGGCGAGCTATCTCGAAGGCTTCCACGGCATTATCGTGCCCGGTGGCTTCGGTGAGCGGGGGACCGAGGGCATGGTCCGTGCCGCAGAGTTCGCGCGCACCCGCAGCGTGCCCTACCTCGGGATCTGCCTCGGCATGCAGATGGCGGTGATCGAGACCGCGCGAAACCTCGCCGGCCTCCAAGGGGCAGGCTCAGAGGAATTCGACCATGAGGCCGGGCTCTCAGGGGAGAAGCGGCGCTTCGAGCCCGTGGTCTACCACCTCAAGGAATGGCTCGAGGGCAACCGCACGGTGAAGCGTGCGGTCACCGATGCCAAGGGCGGCACCATGCGCCTCGGCGCCTATAACGCCGCGCTAACCCAGGGCAGCCAGGTTGCCGATATCTACGGCGGGGTGGCCATCAGCGAACGCCATCGACACCGCTATGAGGTCGATGTGAAGTACCGTGACGCGCTCGAAGACTGCGGGCTCACCTTCTCCGGCATGTCCCCCGACGGCCGGCTGCCGGAAATCGTGGAATTTCCGGGTCATCCGTGGTTCGTTGGCGTGCAGTTCCATCCTGAGCTAAAATCGAAACCGTTCGAGCCGCATCCCCTGTTCGCCGATTTCGTGCGCGCCGCCCTCGACCAGAGCCGCCTCGTCTGACGGAGATCCGATGTTCGCCCGTATCTCGCTTTTTGCCGCTGGCATTGTCACGCTGGTGCTGCTGGCCACCGTCGGGCGCGTCTTCTTCCAGGAGCTCTTCGGCGGCCCGGCCTCGACCCTGGCCCGCGTCGAAGCGGTCACGGCAGCGGTGGAGGAGGATATCAAGGCCTCCGTCCCGGTGCAGGTGAACGAGATCACGCGGCTCGTGGGCGCCGATGCGGTCGGCCGAGATTTCTATTTCTTCTACACCGTCGATGCGTCGCGGAACGACATCGCCTTCGAGGCAGTGCAGGCAGCCGTCCTCGGTAACGTGGAAACCGCGATCTGTGGTGATGCCGAGCTGGCCTGGCTCTCCAAGCACGGCACGACCTTCATCTACAGCTATATCGACAACAGTAACGAGCCCTTTGCAGAAGTCCCGGTACCTCCGGACCAATGCGGCGATGTTCCGCCACCGCCGGAGCGGGAGGGTTGAGGATCGCTCTTGTCTCGGCGCGCGCTGTGCTATTCTTCGCTATGGGGAAACGACTGGACTGAGAGGGAGGGCGACTGTCGTGAACATGGTCAAAGTCATCGCCGGTATCCTGGGGATCCTCTTTGTGCTGTTCGCCTTCGGACCGGACGGTTTCATGGTCCGTGATCCCGCGGCGGTCAGCGGCGGCGGCGGCATCATCGGCGCCTATGAGCGCAACCAAGCCGCGATGGGGTCGGATGCCACGGTCGCCCCGATCGGCGTGGACGACACGCGCTTTGCCGATGCGCCCGGCCAGCGTGGCGGGGCTCAAGAGGCGCAGGAAGCGGAAGATGGCGAGGAGTACGACTTCTTCGAGAAGCTCGCGAACCTCCTCGGCTTCGGCTGATCCTCAGTTCCGCTCCAACGCTTGGGCCCGCAAGGCGTCCAGCGGCACGATGTCGAGCGCGCGCTTATGCGTGGAGATCAGGCTCACGCGCGGCGCGTGACCGGCCTCCCAGGCCTCCAGAAAGCGCGCGGCACAGAGGCACCAGCGATCCCCCGCCTTGAGCCCTGCGAAACCAAACTCGGGCCTCGGCGTCGAGAGGTCATTGCCACAGGCCTTCGAGAACTCGAGAAACGCATCCGTCATCACGGCACAGACGGTATGCGACCCGCGATCCATGGGCCCCGTATCGCAGCAGCCATTGCGGAAGAACCCGGTCAGCGGTTGTTGCGAGCAGGGCGCGAGCGCCTCACCCAAGACATTGAGTGACTCTTCGATCTCGATCTTCACCATCGCGCCTCTCCTCCAACACTCCAGCTGCCAAGCTGACCCTAGTCTGCAGCGCATCAAGGGCCCATCGCCTCGGGAATTCCTTGTGACACGGCCGGGCCGACCCCATAGTCACGTCACGCAACGACGACGGGCCGGCAGAGCGCGCGCGTTGCACACGAGCAGTCACATGACAGGAGATCTCTGATGAAGACCCGACGTCATTTCATTGCCGCAGCCTTCACCGCGCCGGCGGTTGCCGCGCTGCCGGCGTCAGCCTCTGCCGCCGAGGGCACGGTGATCGACAGCCGCGTCGATCTGGCGCTCGAGCGGCTCTATCGCGATGTGCCCGGCGCGCGGGAGCTTGCGGGCAAGTCCTACGGCATCCTGGTGATGCCGGATGTGGTCAAGGGCGGCTTTATCGTCGGCGCCACCTATGGCGAGGGCGCGCTGCGCCTCAATGCCGGCGATGGGATGGGCACGACGGTGCAGTACTACTCGATCGGCGGGGCCTCGGTCGGCTTCCAGGCGGGTTTGCAGGAGTCCAGCCACGCGCTCTTCTTCCTCAGCCGCGACGCGCTCGAAACCTTCCGCCGCTCGCCCGGCTGGCAGGCAGGCGTTGATGCCGAGGTGACCGTCCTGGACATGGGCGCGAAGCTCGGCGCGGACTCGACCGTGACCCAGAAGCCGATCGTGGCCTTCGTCTTCGCCCAGGGCGGCCTGCTGGCCGGCGCCAGCATCGAAGGCGCGAAGTACAGCCGCATCGCCCGCTGAGCGACCCTGCGTCGCTCACCGCGCGGGACGGATGAACCAGGCAGCGCCGTTGCCTGGCCTTTTGTGTTTTGCGGGGGTCAGGGTCAGGCCGCCGAGACCGGACCCGCACCAGAACCGTCATCGCCCGGTCGTGCCCGGGGTTGCCCATGGCGCGTGTCAGTCATCCGATCGGACGAGGCGCTGGAAAGCACCCACTGCCTTCAGTTCTGGCGGCTTTCGACGAAGCAGTCGGCGTCGAGCTGGCCGCAGAGCGCTTCAGCCTCGCCGGCGGCGAAGGGGCCAACGCTCACGCGGTTGAGACCGTTCTGGCTGTCGAAGACGGGCTCAAGGGTGCTCAGCGCCTCGGCGCGCGTCGTCTCCAACTCACCCCAGCGCCGCGCCGGGCCCTCGGGATCGCGGAAACTGCCCAGCACCACATAGGTCTCCCCAGGACCCGCTGCTCGCACGGGCTCGGCCAGGTCGGATGCGACGGGCTCGGTGGTCTCTGACCGAACCATCTCCGCCCCCTCGGCAACCACCTCCTCTGCGACCGCCTCCTCCGCAGCTCCCTCCTCAGTGCCTTCCGGCGCCAAGTCGAGCGCGATCGGCTCGGGGCTGCTCTCCGACGGTGCTGGGAGTGCCGCGGTTCTGATGGGCGCGGGCGGGGGCGAAGGCGCTGCCGTCGTCTCGATGTCGCTCTCAACGGCAGGGGCCAGGCTCGCCTGTGGATCGACCGTCGTCTCAGCCGGCGGCAGCGCGGCCGGGGGCGGCGCGGGCGGCGGCGTTTCGTCCAGCACACCCTCAAGCTCGGGGAAGAGCTGACCGATCACCCGGCTGTTCCGCGTCTCGATCGACGGTGTGTCGATCGATGTGCTGAGCTGGGCATCGCTGATCGCCACCGAGGTGAACCGATCGCGCAGCGACCGTGTCACCCGCCGGGCATCGAGCGCGTTGTTCACGATCCGCGGCGTGATCAGCACCAAAAGCTCCGTGCGTATGCTCGAGGCGCGGCGCGAGCCGAAAAGGACGCCGGCGACCGGAATATCGACCAGGAAGGGGATGCCACTGCGCCCGCGCGACTCGTCCGAAGAGAACAACCCACCCAGCGCCACCGTCTCCCCACTGTCGACCGCAATCGCGCTCTGCAACAGCCGCTGCGAGATCGTCGGTGTCAGTGTCTCCGCATCGGCCTCGAGCACGCTCGAAACCTCCTGGCGGATATCCAGCACCACCGAGCCCGAGGAATTGATCCGCGGCGTCACATCGAAGATCACGCCCGTGTCGCGGAACTCGATCTCCGAGGCGAAGACATCGGTGTCTTCCAGCCCCTCCTGCGCCTGACGGATCGCCACCGGCACCGTCGCCCCCACGCTCAGCCGCGCCGACTGGTTGTTGAGCACCATCATGTTGGGCGAGGAGATCACATTGACCTCCGTCAGATCGTCGAGCGCGTCGACCACGACATTCGCGGGCGTGTTGATGATCGCGGTGAAGCCCGGCAGCGTCGGCGCGAGCCCGAGGGACTCGTCGACCGAGAGCACGAAGTCGCTCCCCTCGCTCTCCAGGAAGTACTGCACGCCCAGGCGCAGGCTGTCGTTGAGCGTGACCTCGATGATCGTCGCTTCAACCAGCACCTGACGCTGTGGCACGTCCAACCGGTCGAGCACACCGAGAATGCGCTCGTACTCGGGAGGCGTCGCATAGATCAGCAGCGAATTGGTCGGCTCGCTGGCGACGATCCGCGTCTGGTTCATCGTCCCCTCGAGCCCAAGCCGCTGAGACGGGGCGAGGGCGCCGTCGATGGAGGCTGCCTGCGCCTCGAGCGCCTGGACCTGCTGGGCCTCGATCATGGCTGCGTTGAAGCTCGTCTCAAACCCGAAGCCCGGCGCCGGTGCCATCGCCGCAACAGCGCTGCCGCCGCTGACACCGCTGCTCACCCCGGCCGCGCCCGGCACATCGACCTGGATCCCGAGGATCTGGCCCAGCACGCCGGCAATGTCGGAGGCCCGGGCGTAGCGCATGTCGTAGCTGTAGACGCGGGCGTCGTTCTGCCCCTCGATCGTCAGCCGGCGGACCCAACGGGCGACACTGTGGAGCGCCTCGGGCGTCCGCGCGACGGCGAGGATCGAGTTGTTCTCGGGGATCACTTCGAAGAGCGCCATGGGCTGGGCACCTTCGGCCGTGTCGACCAGCAGTTCGAGCCCGCGCACGATCGAGCGCGCCGAGCGACCCTGGATCGGGAAGACGCCCACGGAGCGGTTCGCGAGCCAGTCGACATCGAAGCTGGTGATGGTCCCGCTCCAGGCCGCCTGATCCACCGAAGTGCCTGCAAGGACGAGGATATTCCGCTTCTCGTCGACGCCCACGAT
>JBCCLX010000075.1:0-13679 GCA_039026635.1 Pseudomonadota bacterium | reverse complement strand
AGCCCGTTCTCAAGCGCGAGAATGCGGTCGGGGCCGATCGCGCGCAGCTGGCTCGCACCGGCGGTGAACCAAAGAACGCCGGCCTCGCGCCGGGCGCGCTCCAGGGCTGGCGCCAGCCTGAGACGCGCCGGTCCCGTCGGCAGGAGCCCCCCGTCGGCAATGTAGATCGCCGCTGGGACGAGCCAGGCAGCCGCCGACAGCAGGGGCGCGCGCAGAGAAGGGTCGATCCGGTCGAAGGGCAGATCAAGGATGAAAGGGTCGCCGACGGTCTCCGCCACAGCGCGCGCAAAGCGTGGCCCGTCGAGACCCGCTGCGGCCGCGCGCAGACCAAGATCGCGCGCCAGCCGACCGGTCGTGCCGAAGCCTGCCGAATGGCCCACGAGCGGCGCCACCCGGCCGCCGCGCCGGATCCGTCCGGTATCCGGCAGGCTCTGCCCGGCGAGGATGGCCGCGAGGGTGGTGCGCCCGGCGCCGCGCTGACCGAGCACGGCGACCAGTTCTCCCCGCCGGAGCAAGAGATCCAGACCGCCGAGCACGACCCGCTTGCCGTGGCGCTTCACCAAGCCCTGCGCCGCCAGCACCACTGGGCCTGTGGGGCGCGCGGCGCTGGCACCCCGAGGGGGGCTCTTCGGCGCTTTCCGGCGCGCGTCGCTTTCCCGCGCGGTGATCACGGCGCCGCCCATCACAACACACCCACCGCTTCCAAGCGCGCCCGATAGCGCGCGGCGCAGGCGGCCATCGTGTAGCGCTCTCGCATCAAGGTTTTACCGGCGTCGGCGCGCCGTGCGGCTTCTGCGGGCTTATCTGCCACCATCCGCAGGGCATCGGCCAAGGCATCGACCTCGATATCGGCCCAAAAGGCCCCGGGCACGGGCAGGATCGATTCGGACGGGGCCACGGGCCGCGGCCGCCAGGCGACGGGCCATCCCGTCTCTGGTGTGACAAAGTCTCGCGTGCCCGAATAATCGGTGGCGATCACCGGGCAGCCGAGCACGAGCGCATAAGCCGGCAGATAGCCGAACCCCTCTGCGCGATGCGCGGAGATCAGGCAATCGGCTGACGCGATCAGCCTCAACAGCCGCTCAAAGGGCAGATGTTCGGCCAGGATCACGATCCTGGGATCCGCGGCGGCCAGTCGCTGGATCTCCGGCCACATGCCGTTCGGATCCCCCCAATGCCCGGGGCTCGGCGGTGTGGTCTTGATGATCAGGCGCGCCGGCGTCCCGCCCCGCGGGGGAAAGGCGCGCTGGAACCCGCGCACGGCGGCCAGCGGGTTCTTGCGTTCGACCGAGGAGTGAAAATCGAAGCAGACGAGCGCTGTGAAGCCGTCCGCATGCAGTGTCGTGGTGTCGAGAGGGTTGGTCTTGGTCGGTGACAGTTGGGGCAGTGGGGGTAGCGCGATGCCCTTCGGCATCAAGACGACGGGCACGGCCGCTTCGGCTTCGAAAACCTCTGCGAGAAACCGGGTCGGGCACCAGATCTCGTCCAAGAGATCAAGGGCGAGGCGATGCGCCCGGGGCAGCGCTTCAAGCTCCCATAGGAGGTAGCCGATGGCATAGAGATCGTCGTGCCGGTCGAAGAGCGGGTGGCAGAGGACCTGCGGTGCGCGATCGGCATTCACGTGGAGGAGCATCGCCTTGCGACGGGGCCGAGGCGGGGTGATGGCAGCCTCCTGCGCCGGGCCTAGCGCGGCGTTCATGGCGAACTGAAGCGTCGGCAGCGCTTCCGTGGCGCTCGTCGCCAGCTCTCCCGGGAGCGCGTCCTGGGGCCGCTGCGGCGTTAGGGCCGTCTCCGAAAGATCGACCGGGGCGCCTATGCCTGCGAACCGGGCTGGCGCTTCGGCAAAGCCTGCCTCCACATCTCGCAGCCGGTGTTTGACGCCTGCGCGCGCGAGGGCCTCGCTGCTCATCCGCAGGTTCTGTCCGAGCCCTGTGGCGGATGCTGTGAGGCCGACGAGTTCAAGTGTTGTGTCCCGCGCGATCCAGGCCGCCTCCGGGATCGTGGCGAAGAGGCCGAAAGCTGGGAAGGCACTGCAGGCCTCCGCCCGGAACCACTCTGCCTGAGCCGTGATCTCATGGGCCTCAGCCGGGGCAAAGCGCCCGCATTGCAGGGCGAGCAGCGTCTCGAACCGCCCCGGCATGCCTGGCACGTCACCAAGCGGCGCCCGCATCCAGTCGATCACCTCCGGGTTGAAGAGATGGCGCTGCGCCGAGCCGTGAAAGAGATGCAGCAGCAGATCGAACAGAAAGGCGACGCGATGGGCGGGGCGGTCCAAGCGATAGCTGGCGCGATAAGTCGCCGATCCCTCATGGATGGCCAGCAAGCCTGTGCCGAGGGGAAAGGGCCGTCCGTCGCCCGCGCTGCTGACATGGCCGATCCGCTCGGCAAGCCAGGGCGGGGTCAGCACACCGGCCAGCCTGCGCGAGGGGGCGCCATGGAGCCACCAGTTCGCCACGGCCGCGGGGTGTTGCAGGGCGCCGCTGGCCTCGGGCCGTCGTGCCTCTGCGGCCATCATCCGGCTCATCCGCGGCAGGCCCGCCCAGGGATCGGTCGCATCGGCGTTGAGGGAGGTCGCCAGCGCGGGGCCGATGGGCGCCGTGCCGCCGAGCGCCGCGGCCCCCTCCGCGGCGTACCATGTGGCAAAACAGCTGGCTGACCATGGATCGGCGAAGGGATCCTCCGTATCGCCGGGGCGGCGCCCGGGCCCATGGCCAAGCGCGGCCGCATAGTCGAGGTAGCGCGTGACCGGCGTCGCGTGAGCCTCCCCACCGTCCCATACCGCACGCTCTTCGAGCGGCATCACCGCCTGGCGCGCGCGAGGGCCAAGACGCTCATCGCCTTGGGGGGCTGGATCGGCGTCGACATCGCCTGAGAGAGGTTTCGTCGCCATGATCGCGGCGATTTGTGCGTAGTGCGCAAAGGGAAAGGCTGAAACCACGCTCCGGATCAACGCCAGATCCGCGCTGGGGGAGGGCGGCTCTTCGCCCTGCACTTCGGGTGACGGGTCGCGCGATGCAAGCGGGTCCGGCCGCCCCTCGGGCAGAGGTTCGCTGACGCGCTCTTTCAGCGTCTCTGCCGCCACCGCATCCTCGGGCTCTGCAGTGGGCGTTACGCTCAGGTGCCGAGGCGGCGGCGCGAGTGTGCGCGTGGCCTGCGGCGGGGCCCCGGCGTTGGCCCCGCTCGACGTCGGTCCTGGTGCCGGTCTGCGCGTCGCTCTCGGTGTCGCACTCGATGTCACAGGATCACTCCCTGCAGCTCGCGGCGGGGCAAGGGCCAAACGGCGGCCTCCGGCTCGACGGCGAGGGGGCCGGGCCAGGCGGCGAGCAGTCCGGAGGCATCGAAGCCTGAGGGTAGGATCGCGCTGTCGAAAGCCTTGATCGCAGCGTCCCAATCCGTCGGCTCATGGCGCGGCGTGGCGAAGACGGGGACTTCCGTGAGCCCGAGCCCGCCGTAGAGATCGCGCATCCGGTGATCGATCCGCGCGCCCGGGTCGAGCAGATCGACATGCTTGAGCCCGCGTCCGTAGAGGCCGAACCAAGCGCTCGGGATCCCATAGGCATCCGCCAGGACGAGGCCGTGCAGCGAGGTCGACAGGATTCGGCGACAGGATACGATCTCGGCGATCTTTGCCTCGAAGGCGTCCAGCCGGCTCTCGGCATACATCGTGATGATGCGCACGCTATCCCGCAGCGCTTCGGGTATCTGATAACGCAGGTAGACCTCGGCGGGCTGTCCCTCCGGTGTCTTCTCGTCGAGCTCGGAGAGATGCAGCACGACCCCAAGCTCATGGGTCTTCTCACACTCCGTGAGAGGCCAGATGCGGGGCAGGAAGTAAACCGGATCGCCGAAGACTTCCGGTGCCGGGACGCCGCCGCGGCGCAGGGTTGCCGCCGTCTCGGGGCCGCGGACGGCATGGACGATGAACTCCGTCCGCGCCGGCGGGCGCCAACCGCCCTCCAGGCCTTCAGGATTGATCGAGGCATCGAGACCCGTGCCCCAGAGGTGCACGCGTCCGCCGAGCAAGCTGTGCCCGATCGTGCCTACGGCAGCGAGCCGCTCATGCGGTGACCGCGCCGCCATATGGCGCACTGGCAGACCTGAGATCGTGGCCACGACGACGGCGCTCAGCGCGTCTCCGATATTGGCGAAGCCATCGTCCCGCGCGCCTGCAGCCCAAGACAGGGGCACGGCGAGGGCGCCGGGCTCGCAAGAGGCGGCATCGCCCGATAGGCCGGGGCCGCTGGACGCGGCTCCCGCCGGTTTCTCGCCTGCACTTGCATCGCGGTCGCGCTTCGGAGGTGGTTTGGCCGGCAGCGGGGGGGCGGAGGCGGCGCGGCACTGCAACGGGCCACGGGGCGCCGGTCGTGTCCGTTCTGTGGACGATGCACTGGCACCTGCGCGCGTCTCCTGCGAAACGTTGGTTTCGATGACGGCCGCATCTTGATGGGCGAGTGCTCCCGATGCGGCCGACGCGGTCTCGCGTTCGTCTGCCCCCTTTGCCGGACCTGAGGGGGCTGCGACGCCGCGCAATGGCCAGCCCATCTCCCGCGCGATGCCGGGTTGGCGCAGGGCGAAGCCGAGCAATCCTGCGGCGGCGAGGGGCAGGGTGGCTGCACCATGGACCGCGCCTCCGGCCGCCCCGCGGGTCGAGAAGGGAGTCGCGCCAGATCGCGTCGCGGCGGCGGCCTTGGATCCGGCTGGCCCCGGTGTCTCATCGCTTGGATGCGGATCGGGGAGACGGGTGAGCCGCAGGCCTGCCGGCCGGGGAGGACGGGGGGTGCGCGGCATGGGGGCGAGCGCTGGCAGGCCGGCCCAACCCACCTCGGACCCGATCGTGGCGCCTGCCTCGCGGCGCGCACGCGCGAGCGGATCGCCGAAGCGGGCCCGGTCCGCCGCGCGGAGCGCCGCCATGTCCTGCGCGAAATCGATGCTGCGGATTTGCGGGAGATCCCAGATCCGGCGCCCCGGGCGCGGCGCGATGGGATCGGGGTCGATCGGCAGAGACTGCGCCAGGCGCTCCGCAGCGACCTCGGTCGGCTGCCAGGCATGATCGATGGCGGCACAGAGGGCCTGCCAGCGGGTCGCCTCCCCAGCGGGTTGGCGCCAGACGGGCACGGTTTGCCGTCCAAAGCCTGCGTAGAGATCGGCCAGCGGCAGAGGCAGGGGCCCGTCGGTCGTGGTCCCCGCCTCGATCAGGCCCGCCGGGCCGCCGACGATGAGAGGCAGGTTTGGAATGCCATAGGCCTCAGCCAGAGCCAGCACTTCGGGCAGGGTCGAGACGATGCGGCGGCAGCTGAGGATGCGGTCGATCTGCGCGCCGATGACCTCGGCCGCCGGGCTTGCCGCGGATGCCAGCAGGCGCACGCCTTCGCCGCCATGGCTGCGCTCGAGCCAGGGCGCAGTCTCCCGCGGCTGCTCCGGCCGGTCGCCAGGGTCGAACGCGTTGGCAGGCAGAACCACGCCCAAGGCCGCGTCCGTCCCGCGGGGCGGCGCGTAGAAACTGGGCAAGAGGGCTGCGGGATCTCCCAGGGCGGGAGGGGCGCCGGGGGGTAGCTGTCCGCCGGATAGGATTGCGGCGCTGTGCGGGCCGCGGAGCGCAGTCAGTTTCCGGACGGTCGTCTCATCGGCGACAAAGCGCTGACCCGCGCCGCCGGGGCGCAGCGCCTTCAGCGTCGCCCAACTGCCCCAGTACCAGACCGTGCCGCCGAGTGCGTTCTGTCCAGCCACCCCGTTGGCGATCAGCCGCGGTCCGGCGGAGACAAGGGGCACGCGGCGCACGGGCAGGCCCGTGATCAGCGCCACGATCACCGCGCCGAGGGCGGGGCCGAGGGCGATGCTGCGCGCCTCCGCCTCCCCACCGGCCCAGGCGAGCGGCACGCACCCGTCGCTGCGCACACGTTGGATCAGGTCCATCTCGGTCATCGCTGTCTCCAACCGGTGGCGAGATCGGGTTTGCGTGGCTGGGCGTCCCTCATGCCGCGGCCTTCTGGGCAAGATCGATCCCGGCGATCAGCGGATGCGACCAGACCGTGCCGTCGGGGCCGGGGCCGAGGGGGTCGAGCCCTGCCGGACAGGCCTCGGCCAGCGCATCGGGATCTCCTGGCGCGGGCTCCCAGGCCTCATCGATCGCATCGATCAGCGCGCTCCAATCGGTGCGCAGCCGCTTTGGTTGGCGCCAATAGGCCATGCGTCGCCGCCCAAGCCCGGCGGCAAGGTCCGGGAAGCGCGCATTGATGCCGGGGATTTGGCCGTTGGGCGGCGCATCGGACAGGATCGTGAAGCGCAAGCCCGCATGCTCACCGCCCGCACCGAGATAGAGGCAGGGGATGCCATAGGCTTCCGCGATCGCGACCCCATGCAGCGAGGTCGATACAATGCGGCGGCAGGCCAGCAGTTCATCGATCTTGGCGCGAACGGCCTCCGCCCCTGGCGGGGCGACCATGGTGATGAGCCGTACGCTTTGGTCCCCTGCCTCCAGGGTGTAGCGCGCGAGTCCGGGCTTCGGATGCGCCTCGAAGGTGCGATCGGCAAGCTCTGAGAGATGGAGCACGACGCCAAGCTCGCAGCGAGGCCGGATCTTGGGCGCATAGAAGTGCGGCAAGAGCATCGCCGGATCCCCGTAAGGAATGACCGGTGCCGTGCCGCCCGAAAGCAGATGCGCCGAGAAGGGGCCGCGCGTGGCATGTAGGCGCAGCGTGGTCTCAGGCGGTGGCGTGTAAGGCCGCCGATCATCGCCCGCCAAGGGATTGGCCCAGGGGCTGCAGCCGGTTCCCCAGACTTCCGTCCGTCCACCCGAGATCGACTGGCCGACCGTGCCGATCGCCGTCATCCTCGGCACGAGCGCGCGGAACGGGATGCGCCGGATCGGCCGGCCAGAGACGAAGGACGCGAGCACGGGGCTGAGTGCGTCACCCACGTTGACGTAAGCGGGCGGGCCCGCCACCCCGGCGACCCAGGAAAGCGGCACGGCCTGGAGATCGAGCTCTTCCTGTTCCTGCCGGGTCAGCGCCGTTACGACCGCAGGCGCCGATGGCCCGGCAGGGCCCCGAGGGTCACCCTCGGCCGAGCGTTGAGCAAGCTCGCGCGCGTCGGGGCGTCGCCATCCGTGCATCAGGAACCGTCGCATCCACCGCCCTCGCCACGCCAATCGCCACCCGACACGGCAGAGCCGACCCTGTTCGAAAGACGATGACGCTGGGCCGTTCTGTGCCGTCGCCCGCAGGCCTACCGGGTTTCGGTTAACGGCTTCCTAGCCGGGGGGCTGAGAAGGGCCTTGGGCGCCACCAAAAACTCGCAGGCAACAGCATCGTAACCACTTGCCGTCATGGTTGCGGTCGAACGCCCGGCCGATCCTACGCGGCGTGCCCGTCCTCAACACGGAGTACCGAGAGCGTCGTGTCATCAGCACCCAAGAGCTTCCCAGCCGGCCCGCCGGGCGATGGGCCCCATGTTCTACCAGAGGCGGCCGCCCGATCGATCGTCGAGCGCGTGGTTGGGCAGGATCGCGCGCACGCTCAGTCCCTGCCGTCAGCCATGGCCGCCCCGGGCGCGCCGGCCCTGCGGGACGCGGGCGGGGCACGGGTGCGCACCGTTCTCATGCTGCAAGGCCCGGCCTCCTCGCTCTGGCGCGAGATCGGGGCGCGCTTCGAGGCGCGGGGCCATCGCGTCGTCCGCGTGAACCTCTCCTTTGGGGACTGGCTCTTCTGGCGCAGGCCGGGCGCGATCAACTATCAGGGCCGGCTCGAGGATTGGGAGGCGTGGCTCGAGGCGCTGCTTCGGCGGGAGGGCGTGAGCGACATTCTCTACTTTGCCGACCGGCTGCCCTATCACCGCATTGCCGCGGAGCTGGCCGCGCGGCTCGGGCGTCGGGCCTGGGCGGTCGAGAACGGCTATCTACGCCCCGATTGGCTGACGCTCGAGCCCTTTGCCATGGGGCGGTACTCGCGCTTCACGCGCTGCCCGGACACCATTCGAATGCTTGCCGATGAGGAGCCGCCGGTCTCCTGCCGTGCGCAGTATCCGGTGCCCTTCCGGGTCGAGGCCGCGAATGAGGTGATGTTCAACCTTGCCCATGTCCTCGGCCGCCTCTTCTTCCCGCGCTATCAGAGCGACAAGGTCGTCGCGCCGGTGCTCGAGTATCTGGGTTGGGTGCCGCATCTGCTCTTGGCCGGGGCACGACGGCGCGCGGCGGAGGCTTGTGTGCGCCGGGCCAATGCGCCCGATGCCCCGCCCCAGGTCATGCTCGCGCTGCAGATGGAGACGGACTACCAGATCCGCGCCTCGAGCGATTTCAAGAGCCAGGCGGAGATGCTGGAGGTCGTCATCGCCTCCTTCGCCCGCCGGGCCGACCCGCGGATGCGGTTGATTGTGAAGATCCATCCCTTCGACAACGGTCTGATCGCTTGGGGGCGGCTCTGCAAACGCTTGGCCGCGCGCTTCGGCGTTGTGCACCGGGTGGAGGTGATCCGCGGGGGACGGCTCGACGACCTGCTCTCGGTTGCCCAGGGGCTGGTGACGATCAACTCCACCACCGGGGTGCATGCGCTGCGCCGCGGCTGCCCGGTGATCGTCCTTGGCGATGCCTTGTTCGACGTCCCCGGCCTCACCCATCAGAGCGGGCTCGATCGGTTCTGGTCTGCTCCGGAGGCGCCGGATCGCAGCCTCGTCGATGCCTGGTCCCGGGCGCTGGCGGCTGAGATCCAGGTGCGTGGCTCGCAGATGAACCCTGAAGGGCGCCGCGTGGCCGCCCACGCGATCGTGCGCCGGATCGAGGAGGCGGAACGGTACTGGCGGCTCTACGACCAAGCAACGGTTGAGGCGCCAGAGGCCTCGATTGCCGAGGAGACCCCGCCGCCATGTCGTGCAGCGACGGGATAGGCCTGCACCAGAAGGGTGTCAGTCGGCGGCGATGCGAACGCTGACCATGCGGTCCGGATCCGTCACGCTGCCGGACCGGCCGGCGCCGCGCTTGATGTTGTCGACCAGTTCCATGCCCTCGATTACGCGGCCCCAAACGGTGTACTGCCCGTTCAGGAAATGCCCGTCCTCGAACATGATGAAGAACTGAGAGTTGGCCGAGTTCGGATCATTCGTCCGCGCCATGCCGACAACGCCGCGGTCGAACGGCAGGTTCGAGAACTCCTGGCCGAGATCGGGCTTCGACGAGCCGCCGGTACCGGCGCGGTTGGGCTGGAAGCCATCTTCCATATCGGCGAATTGGACATCGCCCGTCTGCGCCATGAAGCCCTCGATCACGCGGTGAAAGGCGACGTTGTTGTACTCCCCAGCGCGGGCCAGCTCCTTGATGCGGTCCACATGGTTCGGCGCCACATCGGGCAGCATCTCGATCACCACATCACCGCCCTCGAGGGTGATGATCAGCGTGTTCTCAGGGTCTTTGATTTCCACAGCTAGTCCTTCCGTGCCGGTGAGGGCGAGCACGAGGGCCACGAGACCGGCGTAAAGTCGCGTCATGGGGCGGTTCCTTTCCAGGCGCTCAGTTCCGCTTCTCCCCTATGCGCCCCAGGCGGCGAGGTCCAGCGCCCATCCGTCATCGCGCTTAGCCCGGCATTAAGCCAAGCCCGCGATTGTCCGCCACGAGAGGACGATAGCTCGATGAAAACCCTTTTGATTTCAGTATTTTCTTTGCTGCTCTGCCTGGCGCTTGGCGCGATGGGGGAGATCGTGCCCGGCGCTTGGCGCGCCGATCTCTCCACCATCCCGCCCCATACGATCAGCAGCACCTTGGCCAAGCCTGAAGAGCTCATTGTTGGGCTGTTGGTACAGGCTTCGCCCCGGACTGGTGCAGAGAGCATCGATCGATCGCTGTCTGACGTTGAGGGTGATGCTGGCGTCCACGATCCGGTGCAGTCGCCCGAGTTTCATAAGACCCCGATGCGGTGGTTCGACCGGCCCGCGCACTTCTGGACTGCGCATCAATCGCTGCTTCTCGCCATCAAGTCACTCGGCCTTGTTGCGATCATGGTCTTAGCCTCTGTGACGATGCTCCGCGCGAGGATGCGGGAGCGGGTGCTCCGCGAAGCCGAAAAGCGGGTTGAGATGGAGCGGGAGATGACGGCGCAGATCGCGGCCGAGCGTCGCCTGCTGGAGGAGCGGAACCGCGATCTCGAGGATCTCTTCCATGTCGTCAGCCATGATCTGAGCGCGCCCATCGTCTCGATCGCGGGGTTTGTGCGCAAATTGCAACGCGATCAGGCGACGGGGCGGCAGGACCGGATCGCAGATAGCATTGCCTCCATCGCGCGCAACACCGCGACGATGGAGCGGATCGTGCGGGGTGCAGCAGAGCTCGACCGCGCGGCGCATGCGCCGCTAACCCGACAACCCATCGACTGGTCCGAGCTTCAGCGCGATCTGCACAGTGCGCTGGCCTCGGTCTTCGAGGCGCAGGGCGCGCGTCTCGCGATGGAGGCGATGCCGCCCTGCGAGGCCGACAAAACGATGCTGCTCAGAGCGCTGCAGAACCTCGTTGAAAACGCGCTGATCCATGGCTGTCCTGAGGCGGGCATGACGGTGAGAATCAGGCATCTGCGCGAGGGGGCCACGCTCTACATCGGCGTCGAGGACGCGGGTCCCGGAATCCCGGCGGCGTTTCAGGAGCGGATCTTCACCCCCTATCAGCGCCTCGATCCCGAGCATCCGGGGCAGGGCGTGGGGCTGTCGGTGGTCAGGCGCGTGGCCACGCGCCATGGCGGTCGCGCCATCGTCGTCTCCCAACCCGGCCGCGGCGCGACCTTTTGGATCGGCCTCGGCGGCCAGGACACGGCCCCCGCTCATCGGCGGGCGATGCCCTCTGCCGGCGTGCCCACAGCATACGCCGAGCAGCCCGCTCCAGGCCGCCTCGATCGAGGGTCTGCGGCCCGACGATCAGGGCAGACAGGTGGCGGCGCTCAAGCGGGATAGGGCTGGGGGCGCGATCTACTCAGCGGCGCGGAAACGCTCACGCAGCCGTGCGGCGACCGCCGGGCTCACGAAGCTGTCGATGTCTCCGCCCATACGCGCGATTTCCTTGACCAACTTGGACGCAATCGCTTGGTGCTGCGCCTCGGCCATCAGGAAGACCATCTCGATATCGTCGTTCAGCGCCCGGTTCATGCCGACCATCTGAAACTCGTACTCGAAATCCGACACAGCCCGCAGGCCGCGGATGATGATCTGGGCGCCCATCTGATGGGCAAACTGCATCAACAGGATCTCGAAGGGCCGGACCAGGATCTCCGTCCCATTGGCCTCGGCCATGTCCCGCGTTTCCTGCTCCAGCATCTCGACACGTTCCTCGAGACTGAACAGCGGTCCTTTATCGCGATTGATCGCGACGCCGATGATCAGCCGGTCGACCAGTTTCGAGGCGCGGCGGACGATGTCGAGATGCCCTTCGGTGACTGGATCGAAGGTGCCCGGATAGAGGCCTGTGCGCATAGGGACCCCCCTGATTTGCTTATACAGGAGGCAACCGTAGGGCTCGCCGCAAGGTCAAGCCGCGGCGAGCACTTCTCTTGCGGGAAAACGCAGGCCTGCGTTGTTTTAGCCCGCCAACATGGCGGCCATGGCCTCGTTCTCAGCGGCAAGCTCGTCAATTCGCGCCTTCACCACATCGCCGATCGAGAGGACGCCGATCATCTGGCCGTCCTCGAGAACCGGCATATGGCGGAAACGGCCGTTGGTCATGCGGGCGAGCACGCTCAGCGTCTCCTCGTCCGGAGAGCAATGCTCCACGCGGGCCGTCATGATCGCATGTACGGGTTTGGAGAGCGCCGAGGGCCCTTCGCTGCCGACGTGGCGCACCACATCGCGTTCCGAAACAATGCCGGAGATGGAACCGTCAGGGCGCGTCACGACCAATGCACCGATCTTCTTCGAGGCGAGGATACCGGCAACTTCGGCCACGCTCATCTGCGCCGCGGCCGTCTCGACATGCATCGAGGCTTTCTGCTTAAGCACCTGCGCAATTTTCATTACATCTTCCTCCATAGACCTTTTTCTTTGTTACCACAGGGTGTGAGCGAGGACGGCACGAGTCAATCCGGCACGCCGCATTGGGCGGGCCGGGCATTGATTGGGATTGAGAGAGAACCCGCCGAGCAGGGGCGATCTGGCGCCCTCTACTCAGCAGCGACGCGGCCTTTGGCGGCCAGAATGTCGCGCAGGTAGCGGCCGGTATGGCTCTCCGGGATGCCGGCGATGTCCTCGGGCGTGCCTTTGCCGATGATCTGTCCGCCGCCGTCGCCCCCCTCGGGGCCGAGATCGACCAGCCAGTCCGCCACTTTGATGACGTCTAGGTTGTGTTCGATCACCACGACGGTGTTGCCCTGGTCCACAAGGCTCTGGAGCACTTCCAGGAGCTTGTTGACGTCCTCGAAATGCAGGCCCGTCGTGGGCTCGTCGAGGATGTAGAGCGTCTGGCCCGTGGCCTTGCGGGCGAGCTCCTTCGAGAGCTTGACGCGCTGCGCCTCGCCGCCCGAGAGCGTCGTCGCCTGCTGACCGATCTTGATGTACCCGAGGCCCACTTCGTTGAGCTTCACCAGCTTGTCGCGGATCATCGGGATGGCGGAGAAGAACTCGCAGCCGTCCTCCACAGTCATCTCAAGCACATCGGCGATCGATTTGTCGCGATACTTGACCTCGAGCGTCTCTCGATTGTAGCGCGCGCCGTTGCAGGTCTCACAGGTCACGTAGACGTCGGGCAGGAAGTGCATCTCGACCTTGATGACGCCATCGCCCTGGCAGGCCTCGCAACGCCCGCCCTTGACGTTGAAGGAGAAACGACCTGGCTTGTAGCCCCGCGCTTTCGCCTCGGGCAGGCCCGCGAACCAGTCGCGGATCGGCCCGAAGGCGCCCGTGTAGGTCGCCGGGTTCGAGCGCGGCGTGCGCCCGATGGGCGACTGATCAATGTCGATCACCTTGTCGCAATGTTCGAGACCGCGGATCGTGCGGCAGGGGGCGGGCTGGAGGCGGGCGCCGTTTAGCTTGTTGGCGGCGTGCTTGTAGAGCGTTTCGTTGATCAGTGTCGATTTGCCGGAGCCGGAGACACCGGTGATGCAGGTCAGCGTGCCGAGGGGGATCTCGAGGTCCACGTCCTGCAGGTTGTTGCCCGAAGCGCCTTCGACGCGAATGAAATGGCCGTTGCCCCGTCGTCGCTGCGTCGGGATCGCCACTTCGCGGGTGCCGATCAGGTATTGACCCGTGACCGAGTCGTCGACTGCCGCGATCTCGCCCGGTGTGCCGGCCGCGATGATCTCACCGCCGTGAACGCCGGCTTTTGGTCCGATGTCGATCACATGGTCGGCCTCACGAATGGCCTCCTCGTCATGCTCGACGACGATCACCGTGTTGCCTTGGTCGCGCAGGCCTTTGAGCGACGCGAGAAGCCGCCCGTTGTCGCGCTGATGGAGCCCGATGGAGGGCTCGTCGAGCACATAGAGCACGCCCGTGAGCCCCGAGCCGATCTGAGACGCGAGCCGGATCCGCTGGCTCTCACCCCCCGAGAGCGTGCCGGCCCCGCGCGCCATCGTCAGGTAATCGAGGCCCACATCCACCAGGAAGCCGAGACGCTCGCGGATCTCCTTCAGGATCGCGGTGGCGATCTGGTTCTTCTGCGCGCTCAGATGCTCCGGCACCGTCAGCGCCCAGTCCCGCGCCTCGCGGATGGACATCTGGGT
>JBCCLX010000074.1:0-13756 GCA_039026635.1 Pseudomonadota bacterium | reverse complement strand
TAGGCAACGGCGTCGCCGGATCTCAGCGCCGCGGTGAGTGTTTTGGCATCGAAGCAGTCGAACCAGCCGGGGCCGACGAGCGGCTGGGCGTGGGGGAAGGCGGGGGCTTGCGGTGCCTCGGCCATGGTGAAGCAGGCGCGCAGCTTGAGAGGCGAGGTGCTGGCATCGATCCCTTCGAAGTCCGAGACGGCGTAGCGCTGCCCATCGATTTCTACGGCCTCGGCCTCAAAGTCCTCGTAGAAGGCATAGAATTGGGCGTACCAGAGCCCGACGGCGAAGAGCGCCGTGAAGCTCAGGAGCCCGATCATCAGCACCCGTCCGCTCATGGCTGCCCCGCCTTGCGCCTCTTCACCTCGGATGGCGCTGCTCTAGCGACCGCGGGCGAGCGCGGCAACCGGACGCCGAGGCAACGGCGGGCAGTTTCTCTACCGACATCGATGATGTCACTGTGTGGATGAGGCGGGTCAGCACTGGGGCGGGCGATGGTGCGGCCAGCACAATCGTCGCGAACGGCTCGGGGCGTCAGCGCCCGCCCGCTATTGCGATGTGCTGTCTGGCCCCGACGGGTCGGACAGGCGTGGCCGGGCGACCATCAGTTGACCTCGGATACGGTATTGCCGGTCGGCCTCCACACGCCAGAGGATGGCCTCGTTCGGATCAGCCTGTCGCACGATCATGCCCTCGCGGAGTGCTGTGGTGCCGAAGCTGTCCCAGAAGCTCGGCGGGGCGAGGCGGCGAAGCGCGAGGTGGCGGCCCTGGATCGGGCGCAAGGTGCTGAGGAAACGGTCGATCTCTGCGGAGGAGGCACCGGTGACGAGGAACCAGCCCTCGCGTACTGGCGGGACAGGGTTCCAATAGGCACGGACCCGGCCGTCCCGCGGGATGGTGGCCGGAATGGCGCCGGCGCGCACCATGGTCTCGAGGGTATCGCCGTTCTCGGTGTCGGCGCTGATCGGACCCTCGGACTGGGAGGGGAAGAGCGCGCCTGACACCAGCCAGGTGGCGCCGGCGCCGAGGGCAAGCGCCCCGCCCGCTAGGCCTGCCAGGAGCAGGCGGCGATTGCCCGAAAGCGGCTTGGGTGTGCCCTTAGGCCCCGGCATCGGCGCCGCCTGGCACAGGCTCACCGGCGCCGCCGGCTTCCGTGGAGACGAAGGCATCAGCACAGGTCTTGGCGAGCGCGCGGACGCGGGCGATATAGGCCTGTCGCTCCGTCGGGCTGATCACGCCGCGCGCGTCGAGCAGGTTGAAGAGGTGGCTGGCCTTGATGCACTGGTCGTAGGCCGGGTGGGGCATCAGGATGTCCTGGCCCGTCTTCGGATCCCGCGCCGGCGTCTCGAGGATGCGGCGGCATTCGTCCTCGGCATCGCGGAAATGGCGAAACAGCATCTCGGTATCGGCCACGTCGAAGTTCCAGCGGCTGTACTCACGCTCAGTCTGCCCGAAGACATCGGCGTAGCGCATCGGCACCGCCGCATCGGGGGCGTTGAAGGGCATCTCCATCACATGGTCGATCCCGAGCACATACATTGCCAGACGTTCGAGCCCATAGGTGAGCTCGCCCGCCACCGGTCTGCAATCGTGCCCGCCGACTTGTTGAAAATAGGTGTATTGGGAGACTTCCATACCGTCGCACCAAACCTCCCAGCCGAGGCCCCAGGCACCCAGTGTCGGGCTTTCCCAGTCGTCCTCGACGAAGCGGATGTCATGGAGCGCCATATCGATCCCGATGGCCTCGAGACTGCCGAGATAGAGGTCCTGCATGTCCGGCGGGCTCGGCTTCATCAGGACCTGGTATTGGTAGTAGTGCTGCAGCCGGTTGGGGTTCTCGCCGTAGCGCCCGTCCGTCGGCCGGCGGGAGGGTTGGACATAGGCTGCCGCCCAGGGGCGGGGCCCGAGGGCGCGTAGCGTGGTGGCCGGATGGAAGGTACCGGCGCCGACTTCCATGTCATAAGGCTGCATGATCGCGCAGCCCTTATCGCTCCAATAGGTCGAGAGGCGGAGCAGCACCTCCTGGAACGAGCGCGGCTTGTCCGTCATCGGGGCGTCCTCGGCGTGGTGCGGCGCCGTCTGCGCCGTCGGGCTTTCGCCTAGACGCTCGCACAGGGCGGGGTCAACGCGCGAGTGCGCGGCAGGTGGCGCTTGAAGGCGCCGACAGCCACCCCAGTCTCCCGCAGGCGCGCACAATCATGACGGAGGCAGCCATGCAGATGCTCGTGATCGGGGCCACACGGGGGATCGGGCTCGCCTGTCTGCGCCGTGCGGTGGCGGATGGACATCAGGTGCGCGCCTATGCTCGGAGTGCAGCCGCCCTTTCGCAGGAGAGCCCGCTCGTCGAGCCTGTGGCTGCGGATGCGCTCGATGGCGAGGCGCTGGCGGCGGCGCTCGAGGGGGTCGACGCCGTGATCCAGGCCACAGGGTTGCCGATCAATCGCGCCACGCTCACGCGCCCCGTCGATTTCCACTCCCGTTCGACCGCGGTGATGCTGGAGGCGATGGGTGCTGCGGGAATCCGCCGGCTCGTCTCCGTGACGGGGTTTGGTGCGGGGAGCAGCCGGGGGGCGATGAGCCTGCTCGAGAGGACGGGCCATGATCTGATCCTCGGGCGGATCTATGCGGATAAGACGCGCCAGGAGGCGTTGATCGAGGAGAGCGCTTTGGATTGGACGATTGCGCGCGCGACGATCCTGACCAACGGCAAGGCCAAAGGGCGCTACAAGGTGCTGACGGATGCTGCCAAATGGCGCAACGGCCTGATTTCGCGCGCGGATGTGGCTGATTTCATGGTGCGCGCGGCCGCTGAAGGCACCTACCTCAGAGAAACCCCTGTCATCACCTACTGACGCGCGACCTCTCTCTCACAGCGACGTTATCGTCTTTTTTCGAGACCTTGGGGAATTAACCTTAGCTTCAAACGTCTGTTACCCAACCATCAAGGGAGGACGACGGATATGAACCATCGCACAACACCGGCCATCGCCGGCGCGATCGCGCTCGGCTTGGCTTTCGCGGCACCTGCTGGGGCCGATGATCGGGAGGGCTGGCCAGACAGCTTCTCCGTGGGCACCGCAAGCCAGGGCGGCACCTATTTCGTCTATGGCGCGGGCTGGACCAATCTTGTTTCCGAAGCGCTCGGTATCCCGGGCGGCTCCGAAGTGACGGGGGGACCGGTGCAGAACGCGGCCCTCGTCCAGGCGGGCGATCTGGATATGGCGATGGTGACGATGGGCCCCGCAGCCGATGCCATCGCTGGCAAGAGCGCTCTGGCGCCTGGCCTCAAGCACGATCAGATCCGTGCCATCTTCCCCATGTACAAGACGGCGTTCCATGTGATCACGCTGTCGAGCTCGGGGATCACCAACCTCGATGACATCCCGGCCGGGGCGCGTGTGGGCGTTGGGCCGGCTGGCGGCACGCCGGGGACCTATTGGCCGCGCATCCTGGAAGGTCTGGGCAAGGATGTTGAGGTCCGCCACGGCGGTGCGGCTGATCTTGCGGGCCAGCTGCAGGATGGTCTGATCGACGTCTACACCTGGGCCGCCGGCATCCCGTTCCCAGCCTTCAGCCAGCTTGAAGCGCAGGCGGATGTGACGGTCTTCGGCATGACCGAAGCGCAGGTCGAGCAGGTTGTGGCGACCCAGCCGGTCTCGCCCTTCACCATCCCGGCCGGCACCTATCCGTCGATGACTGAGGACCATGCCAGCGTCTCGATGTGGAATTTCGCCATCGGCCATGCCGATCTGCCGGAGAGCTTCGTCTACGCGGTCGTGGACACGGTGATGAGCCAGAACCCGAAGATGGTCGAGATCCATAAGGCCGCGGTCGAGACGCTGCCTGAGAACTTCGACAAGAACAGCATCATTCCCTGGCATCCGGGGGCCGTGCGCTGGTTCGAAGAGAACGGCTTCGACATTCCCGACGATCTGCAGGGCTGATCGGATTTTCCCATCTTGCGGGGGCGCTTGCCCCCGCCTTTGCATCCAGACCTGCCGGTTGCGGCAGGTCTCCTCGGTTTTCTGAAAGGATGAACCGTGTCTGAGGCCAGCATGGACACGCCCGCGGTCGCCCGCGATGCGGCGTCGAGCACCCCTACCCCCACCCTGATCGCGCGCGCCTTTGGCGTGCTTTGTGTGCTCTACGCGGCGTGGCACCTCTATGTGCTCAACATCGCGCCGCTCGAGACCTGGACGTTTCGGATCCTGCATGTGGCCGGCACGTTGATCCTTGGCTTTGCCATGACGGCGGCCCTCGCACCGGAGGCGTCGGCCCCGGCTGGCGGGTCGGCGCGGAAGGGTCTCGGCTATGTCGCTCTGATCCTCGCCGTGATTGCGGGGATCGGCATGGCGGTCGCGATGGCGGCGCTCTGGACCATGACGATGGCCGAGACGCCGCCGGGGCCCGATTGGGCAGTCGAGGCGTTCGGGCCTGGGCTCGCTGGGGGCACGGTTCTGGCAATCCTCGCGGGCTGGATCGCACCACCGCGGGCCGGCCGCGTGGCACCGCATGACGGTGTTCTGGCGGCGGCGACCTTGGTTGCCACGGGCTTTATCCTGTTCAGCCTGGACGGGCTCAGCCTGCGTTTGCGGGCGGGCACACCCTTTGCCGATCCCAACAACGCCTATGCCGCCTTCGCGCTGGTCGTGCTAATCCTGGAGCTCACGCGGCGCGTTGCGGGGCTGGCGCTGGTGGTGATCGCAACGGTCTTTATCGTCTATGCCTTCGCGGGTCCCTGGCTGCCGGGGTTCCTTGAGCATCGGGGCTACACCCCGGCGCGCTTCTTCTCCTATGTCTACACCGATAACGGGGTTCTTGGGCCGACAACGGCGGTGTCCTCGACCTACATCATCCTCTTCATCATCTTCGCCGCCTTCCTTCAGACCTCGAAAGTGGGCGACTATTTCGTGGACTGCGCCTTTGCCGCGGCCGGCAAGCTGCCAGGCGGGCCAGCCAAGGTCTCCGTCTTTGCCTCCGGGCTCATGGGGATGATCAACGGCACCTCGGCGGGCAACGTCGTCTCCACCGGCGCGCTCACGATCCCGCTGATGAAGCGCGTAGGCTACAAGCCGCAGTCCGCAGGCGCGATCGAGGCGGCGGCCTCGACGGGCGGGCAGATCATGCCCCCGATCATGGGCGCCGGCGCCTTCATCATGGCCGAGATCACGGGCATTCCCTACACTGAGCTCGTGGTCGCGGCGCTGATCCCGGCGGTGCTCTACTTCGCCTCGATCTACTTCATGGTGGATTTCGAGGCGCGGCGGAGCGGGCTTGGCGGCGTGCCGGCGGACCAGCTGCCCAAGGTCAGAGATCTGCTGCGGCGCCTCTACCTCTTCATCCCGATCATCATCCTCATCGGCGCACTCTTCGTGGGCTACTCGGTCATCCGGGCGGGCACGCTCGCCATCGTTTCGGCGGCCGTCGTCAGCTGGCTCACGCCCCATGCCATGGGCCCGCGCCGGATCATCTCGGCGCTCGGCGAAGGCGCGCAGATGTCGATCCAGATCATCACGGTCTGCGCCTGTGCGGGGCTGATCGTGGGGGTGATCGCGCTCACGGGCGTGGGGGCGCGGTTCTCGGCGCTTCTCTTCGATCTTGCTCAGGCGAGCACGCTCCTCGCGCTGGTCTTTGCGATGCTGATCGCGGTGATCCTTGGCATGGGGATGCCGACGACGGCGGCCTATGCCGTCTCCGCCTCGGTCGTGGCGCCAGGCTTGATCGAGATCGGGATCACGCCGTTGGTGGCGCATTTCTTCGTGTTCTACTTCGCCGTCGTCTCGGCGATCACGCCACCCGTGGCGCTGGCGGCCTATGCCGGAGCAGCGATTGCGGGTTCGGAACCGATGCGCACCTCGGTGGCGAGCTTCCGCGTCGGTCTCGCGGCCTTCATCGTGCCCTTCATGTTCTTCTACAGCCCCGGGCTACTGTTGGAGGGCGCGTGGTATGAGATCCTGCGCAACGGCGTGACGGGGCTTATCGGCGTCGCCCTGTTGGCGAGTGCGGTTCAGGGCTGGTTCGCCGGGCCCGTCGGCGCGGTCTGGCGGATTGCTCTGCTCATCGGCGCGGTCTGCATGATCGCGGGGGATTGGCGCACCGATCTTGTCGGGGCGGTCATTGCCGCGGGGGTCTATGCCCGCGGTCGCTTCCTCGAACGCCCGGGGACGTCCTGAGCCCCGAGGCTGTCGCTCACTCGGCCGGGAGCGGGGACGTGCCGGGCTGGCGCGCGCCCGACGCCCGGCTGATCAGCGCATCGAGCGAGAGCGCACCGCCGCCTTTGACGACGAGGATGAGCATCAGGAAAACCCAGAGCGCGCGCTGATCGAGGATGGCCGCGTTGGGTAAGCGGTCAAACAGCGCACCGATGGTCTCGGCCCCGACGCCGTGGAACATGATGTCCACGTAGCTCTGCACCACGATGAAGACGATCATACCCAGGGCCGCGATGCGGGTGAGCAGGCCAAGGACGATCATGATCGGCAGGGCGAACTCGCTATAGGTGCCGAGCGTCACGATCAGGCCCCAGGGGAAGAAGGCGACGGCGGAGGCGTCATAGCCCGCGGCCTCCACAACCGGGGGCACGATCTGGAAGTAGGCTGCATCGGCGATGCTGAAGAAGCCGGTGACCCCGTCGCCCACCTTCGTGAGCGCCGAGTTCCAGTAGTAGCCGAAGAGCACGGCGGCGAAGACGACGCGCGCTGCGAGGCTGGGCAGCCAACCGTCGAGCGCTCGTTCGAAGGCGGCGGCCGCGGCGTTGCCGGCACCGATGGCGGCGGCGAAGAGGGACGGGTGCGACATGGGGCGCGGGCTCCTCGGATCGGGATCGGGGACGAGATCGGGTGGCGGTCAGGCAGGGGGGCGAAGGGCGATGGCAAGGCCATGTTGGAAGAGGCCAGCCAGCCGCTCGGCCAGCAGCGCCTCGTCCCCGCCGGCGGCCATGGCGGCCGTCTCGATCGGCGCGCCGGCGGCAAGGCTCTGGAGGAAAGTGGCGGTGCCGGGATCGATGGCGCGCACCTCCACGGCCGCCTCCGGGCGGGCAATCAGCGCGATTTCCGGCTGGCCGAGATCGAGGCGCGTGCCCTCCACTCGCCCCGTCGCCTGGGCCCAGAGCGAGACGATGGGGAAGCCTGCGGGCACGATAGCAACGGAGGGATGGAGCGCGATGGCGGTGGCCCCAAGGCTCTCGGACGGTAACGCCGCCAGCGCGTCGATCGGGATCGGCACGGCCTCGGCCGCGTTGTAGGCGCGGTTCCAGGCCCATTCGAGGCGCGCGACATCGCCGAGGTAAGCGACGCCTGCGGCCGGCGGGAAGGTAGCGATCCAGTCGGGAAACGCGCCGCCCCACTCGATGAGCACGGCCGAGCGCGGCGGATGGGCGAGCACGAACTCGCGGGCAGCCGCGCGGAAGAAGGTCTCTCCCACCAGCGCCTGGATCGCCGGATAGGTCGCCGCGAGTGCATCAATCAGGCCGACGACGACATTGTTGCGGTAGACAGCGAAGCGCTGGGCTCTGCGCACGGCCTCGGGCACGGGCTGGTCGGGGGCGAGCAGGGCATGGGCGAAGGCGCTTTCGCGCGCCGTCTCGGTCGAGGTTGAAACAGAGGCCGTCACGCTGCCACCCCGGTTCCGCGCACGCGCGCGATGGCGCGGTCGGCGGTAGCGGCCTCGTCGAGCAATACGGGGAAGTCGGGAACGTCATTGTCCCATTCCACGAGCGTGGGCAGCGGGCCAGTGCGCGCCAGGGTCCGTTCGAAGAGCGCCCAGACGGCAGCATCGACGCGGCGGTCGTGGCTGTCGATCAGGAGGCGGCCCCCGTCGGCCTCCAGTTCCACCGCATGCCCCGCCAAGTGGATCTCCCCCACGAGGTGCAGCGGAAAGCGGTCCAGATAGTCGGTCGGCTCGAACCCCTGGTTCACGGCAGAGATATAGACATTGTTGAGATCGAGCAGCAGACCGCAGCCAGTGCGCGCGGCGACGGTCTCAAGAAACTCGATCTCCTGCATCGTCGCGCCCGCGAGCTCCAAATAGCTCGACGGGTTTTCGAGAAGGAGACGCATGCCCACCGCCTCCTGCGCTTCATCCACATGATCGGCCACGCGCCTCAACGTCTCGGCATTGTAGGGCAGCGGCAGCAGATCGTTGAAATAGACGCCATCATGGGTCGACCAGGCGAGATGCTCGGAGAAGCTGGCCGGGGCATAGCGCTCGGTGAGCGCGCGCAGGCGCGCGAGGTGCTCCGGATCGAGCCGCCCTTCCCCGCCGATCGAGGCGCCCACGCCGTGGAGCGAGATCGGACGCAGGGCCGAGAGCGCCTCCAGCATCCGATGCGGCGGGCCACCCGCGCCCATGTAGTTCTCCGCATGCACTTCGTACCAGGCGACAGCCCCTTCGGCCGCTTCGATCTCGGCCCAATGGGTGTGCTTGAACGGCAATCCAGCCTCGAGCGGCAGCGTCGGTGCCAGGGTGGGCGCCTGGGTCGGGGCCAGGGTCGGGGCCAGGGTCGGGGCCAGGGTCGGGGCCAGGGTCGGGGCCGAGGTCGCTGCAGGGGGCGGTGCGGGCGTCGGAACAGGCGTCGGGGCGGCAGGCGGGGTCATGGTCGGCGCCTCGGTTGGGGTGGAGCGAGACCGGGGAATCTCCCCCGGCCTCAGCGCAGCGTTAGGCGAAGGCGCGAGGGATCACGCCGGCAGGTCGCGCTTGAGCGGCTCGAGCGAGCCCTTGCGCTCGCCCGGCAGGTTGAACTCGGCCGTCTGATCGACACCGTACTTCAGGCAGTCGCCGGCCGGGACCAGCGTCCAGGCATTGCCCTGGTAATCGACGGTCGAGGTACCGGCGCAGGTCGTACCAGCGCCCGCGGCGCAGTCGTTTTTGCCGGCAAGCGAGATGCCGTAGCACTTCTCTTTGGCCTGGGCGTTGGCGGGTGCCGTGGTGCCGGCGGAAACGGCGGCGACGGCGGCGGCAACGGCAGCGGCGGTGACGATCGTGGTCTTGCTCGACATGGTGCGTGTCTCCCTTCAGGATTTGTCGTCGGCAGCAGTCACGGCGCGCGGGCCTCAGCCCAAAGCGCCGCGGTCAGTATCCCTCCATTCGCAGGCAGAACGCCACTGTTACGCGCCTTCACGCGGAGGTGATGACCTTGCGTGAGGCGCTGACGTCTTCGTGGCCCTCTGAAATCTGCCATTGTGCCATAAGCGCTGGGCATCTGATCGATGGGGAGAGGCTCGTGGAGGAGCGCGAGACCCGCTGGAGCACGGCCATGCAGGCCGCGATCGCCGGTGATAGGCAGGCCTATGCCGGGCTGTTGGCTGCCATTGCCGAGCGTGTGCGGCGCTATGCGGGCGCGCGCCTGGGGCGTGCGGGCTATGGCGCTGAGGAGGCGGAGGACGTCGTTCAAGAGGTGCTCGTCGCCATCCACGCCAAGCGCGAGACCTGGGAGCCGGGGCGGCCGATCGGCCCGTGGGTGGACGCGATCATTCGCTACAAAACCGCCGATGCCCTGCGCCGGCTGGGTCGCCGCCGGGCCTTGACCTCGGACACCTTCGATCTGGTGGTCGATACGGTGGCGGCGCCGGCAGCTGCGGTGGAGGCCCCGGGGGATATCGACCGCCATCTCTCGGCCCTGCCCTGTCGCGAGCGCGGCGTCGTGGCGGCGCTCGGGATCGATGGGCTTTCGATCGCGAGCTGTGCCCAGCGCTTCGGGATCAGCGAGGGCGCGGTGCGCGTGGCCTTTCACCGGGGTTTGGCGCGGTTGGCGAGCCTGGCGGAGGGCGAGGCTGCGGGAACGTCGCGGCCCCGGAGGCCCGCGCGATGAAGACCGAGGACCTGATCCATCGACTGGCGGCCGATCTGCCGGAGGCGGGCCTACGGGGGGCCCGGCCAGGGCACGGGGTCGGGCTCGATGGCGCGGCGGTTCTGGCGCTCGTGCTGACCCTCCCGCTTTGTCTGGCGCTTCATGGGCTGCGGGCGGGCGGGACGGCGGCGGATGTTGTCGGGCTCTTGGTCTGGCTTGCGGCGGGCGCGGGGGCGCTCTGGTCGGCGCATCGGCTGGCGCGACCCGAGCCTGCGCCGATGATCGCGCTGTGCGGGCCGTTGGGCCTGTTGCTGGCGGTGCTCGGCGGCCTGGCAGTCTTGGGCCTGCGCGAGGGCGTCACGGTCTTTCGCGCCGATCATCTCGCCCATTGCGCGGAGGTGATCGGGCTTTTGGCGATCCTGCCCTTTCTCGGCCTCACGCGGGCCATGCGGCGGGGGGCGCCGGCCTCACCGCGGGCGGCCGGTGCCACGATCGGGCTGATTGCGGGCGCCATCGCAGCGCTCGCCTACACGCTCAGCTGCCCCATCGACGACGCGGTAGCGGCCCTCTCGGCCCATGCCTTCTCTGTTTTGCTCGTCACCGGGCTCGGCGCCGTCCTCGGTCCGAGCCTTTTCAGCTGGTAGCAGGCACGCTCAATCGAGCAGTACGCGGCGGAGCGCGGTGAGGATCGCCCGGTCGCGCTCGGCGCCGGTGAGCGATGAGATCGAGGTGAGGCGGCCGTTGCTCACGAGATCGGCGAGCCCGTGGGACTGTGCCCAGATCGCCGCGACGCGAGACGTCAGCTCCGGCGAGCAGAGCGCGCAGCCAGTGGCCTCCGCGACGAGCGCGCTGATGTGCCCATAAGCGGCGGCTCCGGCGGCGGCCAGGGCCGGGTCCTCGTAGTCGGGCTTGTTCGAGGCATGGATTAGGCGGAAGAGCGCGGTCTCTGCGAGCGCAAAATCCACATAGCCGAGGCCGGCGGCCAAGACCGCTTCCTGCGGGTCCGAGCCGGCCGCATCCTGACGGGCCTGCATGGCGGCGATGAACCGCTGATAGCCTTCGGCCGCCAGGGCCGTCAGGAGGCCCTGCACGTCGCCGAAGTGATGGGCGGGGGCGGCGTGGCTGACGCCCGCCCGGCGGGCGACGCGGCGGAGCGAGAATGCCTCGACACCCTGATCCGCCAGCTCCACGAGCGCTGCATCCAGCAGCGCCCGCCGCAGATCTCCGTGGTGATAGCTCTCTGCTTTCACGAGCCCCTCAGCTCTGGCGCGCTCTTGGACGGATAATGACGATTACCGATCTTGATGACGACAAGATCAAGCCCATCTTCGATCTTGCCGCTGTCAACATAGGCCCGCCGCGCCATGACCTTACACGACATGATCCCCGAACTCGTCTTCGAGATCACCAGCACGAGCGCTCTTTTGGGCTGGATCGTCCTCGCCTTCGCCCCGCTGATCCCGGTGACGGCCCAACTGGTGGCCGGTCGCATCATCCCGATTGGCTTCGGCGTGATCTATGCCGCAATGATCGTCGCCTACTGGGGCGCGGCCGGGGGCGGCTATGGCAGTCTTACCGATGTGATGGCGCTGCTCTCACATCCGGGGACGGCCACGGCCGGCTGGATCCATTTCCTGGCCTTCGACCTCTTCGTCGGCGCCTGGATCACGCTGGATGCGCCGCGGCGCGGCCTGCCGCATCTGGCGGTGCTGCCCTGCCTCGCGCTCACCTTCCTGTTCGGCCCCGTCGGTCTCCTGCTCTACCTCGCCCTCACGCAATGGCGCAGCCTCCGGCGCAGCACGACGGAGGTTTGAGCGATGACGACACTCGCCCTGTCCTCGCCGCGGCGGCGACTCCTTGAGGATGATCCGCGCTTCGCCGGCGGGGCACTCGTGCTCACGCTCCTCTGCGCCCCGCTTCTCCTGGGCCTGATGATCGACACGCGGGACTACCTGGGCGAAAATGTCTGGATCAAACCGCTCAAGTTCTCGGTCTCGCTGGCGGTCTTCCTCGCCACGCTGGCCTGGGCCGCGCGCTACATCCCCGCGCGCCTGCGGGAGAGCCGGTTCTTCGCGGCCTATCAGTGGATCGTGCTCTTCTGTATCGCGGGCGAAATGCTCTGGATCGGCGGTGCCGCAGCCTTTGCCACGGGCTCGCATTTCAACGTCAGCACACCGCTGATGGGAACGCTCTATGGCCTGATGGGCATCTTCGCGGTGATCCTCACGTCGGCGGCGGCCACCTATGGCGCGCTGATCGGGCGGCATTCGAGCGCGCCGGAAGCGCCAGCCATCGGGCTCAGCTTCATCGCGACGGTCATCGCGACGCTGATCGTGGCCGGCACCATGGCGGAAGGGCTCAGCCATCATGTGGGGGTCGAAAGTGCCGGCGCCGATCGACAGTGGCTGATGGGCTGGTCGCGGGAGGTTGGCGATCTTCGCGTCCCACACTTCTTCGCCACGCATATCATGCAGGCGGTGCCGCTCGCCTGGTTCGCGGTCGCGGCCGTGATGGTGCCGCCGAAGGGGACGGGCCTGGTACTGACGCTTCTTGCTTTGGCCGTGACGATGGCAACCTTCGCGCAGGCGCTTGCCGGCGCGCCCTTCCTGCCGGGCTTGCTCTGAAGGCGCGCCCTGCGAGCGGTAGGTTTCTCAGAGAGAGGGCCTCTCAGAGGGTGGGCTGCAGTGCGACGAGGTGGTTGTCGAAAGCGCCGTCGTGGCGGATGGCGGCTTTGGGCGTCAGATCGACGTCGAGCTGAATGACGCCGCCCAGACCATCGGTCGCCAGCCAGCCGCCGGGGGACGGTGCGAGGCCGCAGACATCGGGGCGGGACCAACTGATGGCAGGGCCGCCCGCCACATCCCAGGCCATCACGCGCCCGCCTCGGGGAGAGGTGATCGCAGCGCGCGTGCCCGCGCCCGTAAACGCGACACTGCCGGCATAGCCGAGCATGAGCGCCATCTCCCAAGGCGCGGCCTCGGCAAAGCGCAGCGGGCCATCGCCCGGGCGGTGGAAGGCGAGGAGGGGCACACCGTCCGCCGGATCACCCTGCCACTGCATCGCCGCGGCGACGGTCCGGCTTGGCGAGACGGCGAGGTGGCGGATCGAGTTCTGACGCAGCGCAGACGGCGGCTCGATCCGGTCCAAGATCACCCCGTCCTCAGCGCGCAGATAGGCGAGGTTGGGCATCATGCTGGCGAGGTTCAGCTTCTCGCGCCCACTTTCGGGATGGGTGCGGATGCCGCCATTGGCAACGACGAGGGTGACGCCATCCGGCATCAGCAGCAGATCATGCGGGCCGATCCCGCCCGTCGAAACCTCGCCGATCCGCGCATAGCCTGCATGCGCATCCCAGATGCCGAGCCGCCCCTCCCCGCTCTCGACGGCGTTCTCCGTCGTGAAGAGGTATCGACCGTCGGCAGAGAAGGTCCCGTGGCCGTAGAAGTGCCGACCGGCCGGGCTCTCGAGGCGCGCGAGCTCTCGCCCGGCCACGCAGTCGATGACGATGGCGAAACGACCAGGACGGCGCGCGAAGGCCACGGCCTCGGCGCGGAGGGGATGGGCGGCGGCCGCATGGCCGCGCTCGGGGAGCGGCAGGGCGAAGCGCGCGGCCCCATCGCGGCCGAGGCCAATCAGGCGGTAGTCACCGCCCGCATCGCGGGTGGCTGCGAGATAGGCCGGCGCGCCCGCGGCAGCCCAAGCGAGCGTGGGGGGAATGGCGGGAACAACGGCGGCGGTGGTCGCTGCGGTGGTCGCTGCGGCCAGGAAGTGCCGCCGGTCGAGCCCGCGCGCCGTCTCAGGCCCCACCCTCAGTCCCCATCGGCAGAGTTGAAGCCCTCTGCGATCCCGAGCGCAGGGCCAAGCGTGCCGCGCAGCCGGCCGACGAGCCGGCCGATGCTCTGCTGCAGAACCTCGACTTGGATACGGTTCGTGCGCAGCGCCTCGCCGAGATCGCCCGAGGCTTCGACCCGTGACAGATCC
>JBCCLX010000073.1:0-13909 GCA_039026635.1 Pseudomonadota bacterium | reverse complement strand
TCACGCCCTTATGCGGCTCCTTGCCGAAGAAGGACTTCACGGTCTCGATCACCTTCGGCATGCGGGTCATGCCGCCGACGAGGACCACATCGTCAATCTCCGAGGCCGCCATGCCGGCGTCCTTGAGCGCGTTCTTGCAGGGCTCGAGCGTGCGCTTGATCAGATCGTCGACGAGGCTCTCGAACTTCGCACGGCTGAGCTTCAGCGCCAGGTGCTTCGGCCCACTGGCATCCGCGGTGATATAGGGCAGATTGATCTCGGTCTGCGTCGCGCTCGACAACTCGATCTTGGCCTTCTCAGCCGCCTCCTTCAGGCGCTGCAGCGCGAGCTTGTCGCCGCGCAGATCGATGCCCTGATCCTTCTTGAACTCATCGGCCAGGTACTCGACGAGGCGCAGGTCGAAGTCCTCACCGCCGAGGAAGGTGTCGCCATTGGTCGATTTCACTTCGAAGAGCCCGTCGTCGATCTCCAGGATCGAGACGTCGAAGGTACCGCCACCAAGGTCATAGACCGCGATCGTCTTGGCAGTTTCCTTGTCGAGCCCATAGGCGAGCGCGGCCGCCGTCGGCTCATTGATGATGCGCTCAACGTCGAGACCGGCGATCTTGCCCGCGTCCTTAGTGGCCTGGCGCTGGGCGTCGTTGAAATAGGCCGGGACCGTGATCACCGCCTTGGTGACGGTCTCGCCGAGGTAGTTCTCGGCGGTCTCTTTCATCTTTTGCAGGACATAGGCCGAGATCTGGCTCGGCGAGTACTTCTCACCGCGGGCTTCGACCCAGGCATCGCCGTTCTTCCCCTCGACGATGTTGTAGGGGACCATGCCCTTGTCCTTCTGCGCCGTCGGATCGCTGAACCGGCGACCGATCAGGCGCTTGACGGCGAAGAGCGTATTGGTGGGATTGGTTACGGCCTGACGCTTGGCCGGCTGGCCGACCAGGCGCTCACCATCCTCGGTGAAAGCAACCATGGAGGGAGTGGTACGCGCCCCTTCGGCGTTCTCGATCACCCGCGCGGTCGAGCCGTCCATGATGGCGACGCAGCTATTGGTGGTTCCGAGGTCGATGCCGATAATCTTGGACATGAGGTCAGATGCTCCTTTGGCGATGTGCGGCTGCAGGTCCGGACGCGGCCCCTGCTGGCCAGTCCCAAAACGTCTAAACCCCGGCGTACACCTGACAGGCGTTCCGTCACGAGGCTCGCGGCGATATAATTCCGCCGTTGAGGGGCCGCAAGTCGCTCATCGACGCGAGCTGAAGACAGACCCTGCAGATGGGGGCGGTGCGTGAACGAGACGACCGCTGAGGGGGCCCTGCCCGAGGGGCTGGCGCATTTTCCCGGTTTTCTCGATGAGGGCGCCCAGGCGGCGCTGCTCGATGATCTGCGGCAGGTGATCGCGGCCGCACCGCTCGTCCGCCCCGTGA
This sequence comes from Pseudomonadota bacterium, assembly GCA_039026635.1. Lineage (GTDB taxonomy): Bacteria > Pseudomonadota > Alphaproteobacteria > Rhodobacterales > Rhodobacteraceae > Thermohalobaculum. The sequence goes on along the minus strand of JBCCLX010000073.1, from coordinate 12,488 downwards.
CGGCCTGGGGCAAACCGATGAGCGTGCGCATGACCTCGATGGGCCGGGTCGGCTGGGTGATCGATCGGGGGCGATATCGCTATGTGGCGCATCATCCAGAGACGCAAGTACCCTGGCCGGCGATCCCCGCTGCCGTGCTAGCCGCGTGGAACGCGCTCTCGGGCTGGGCCGAGCCGCCCGATTGCGGGCTGATCAATTGGTATGGCGAGGGCGCGCGCATGGGGCTGCATCGCGATGCGGATGAGGGCGAGGCGGCCTTTGCAGCCCCCGTCGTCTCGCTGTCGCTCGGCGATCCAGCACGGTTCCGCATCGGCGGGCTCACGCGTGGCGGCCCGACACAGAGCCTCATGCTGCGCTCGGGCGATGCTCTGGTGATGGGCGGAGCGTCACGCCTCGCCTATCACGGGGTCGATCGGGTTTGGCACGGCGAGGGGACGCTGCTGCCGCGCGGGGGCCGCATCAACATCACGCTTCGGGTCGTCACTTCCGCCTAAGATCCTCAGGCGCCGCGGGCCACGCCCACCCGGGCGCCGCGCAGGATCCGACCCGAGATCGTAAAGCCCGCCTCCAGCACTTCGATCACCGTACCCGGTTCAGCCCCCGGGATCGGCGCCTCGAACATCGCTTCGTGCCGGTTCGGGTCGAATTTCTCCCCCTTCTCCGGCTCCACTTTCTCGATCTTATGCTTGGCGAAGGCGTCGAGCAGCGCCTTGCGCGTCAACTCCACACCCTCGACATAGGCCCCGTGGTTCTCGCGCAGCGGCTCATCCGCCAGCGCGACGGCCCGATCGAGCGCGTCGTAGATCGCCAACAGATCGCGGGCGAGCCGGGTGCCTCCGAACGCCTCGGCATCCTTGCGATCACGCTCGGCCCGGCGGCGGACGTTCTCGGTCTCGGCCAGCGCGCGCAACAGCTTGTCCTTGAGCTCGTCACGCTCAGCCTCAAGCGCCGCGATCTGAGCCTCCTGCTCGGCAGCCACCGCCTCGCCGATCCCGGGTACCAGATCCTCGACACTCGGCCCGTCGAGCGGCGCCTCAGCGCCCGCCGCCGTCCCTGCGGATGTCTCAGCCGTCTCGGCGGTCTCACCCGGGGTCTGCGCCGCCGCCTCTGCCGTGCTGGCCTCTGCCTGGGGCGCTGCGTCGGCCTCCATCTCCGGATCGACCGCCTTCTTCTCGCTGCCGCTCATTGTGTCTCCCATCCTTTGCGCCGCGCGCTGGCCGCATCTGCCGCGCGCGCGCCTCAATGTCTAGTCAGTCGCGCCCCCGCGGGCCGGCCCCGCCGAACCCAGAACACTCGCACCCTGAGGCAGCGGCCCGGTTCCACCAGCAGCCATATGGCTCAGAAGCCGCGCCGTGTAATCGACGATCGGCACCACCCGGGCATAGTTCAGCCGCGTCGGCCCGATCACCCCCAGCGCGCCGATCACACGCTGCTCCGCATCCACATAAGGTGAGATGACCAGGGAAGAACCCGAGAGCGAAAAGAGCTTGTTCTCGGACCCGATGAAGACACGCACTCCGTCGCCGGCCTCGGTAAGATCCAGGAGGCTCGCGATATCCCGCTTGCGTTCCAGATCGTCGAAGAGCTGGCGAACGCGTTCCAGCTCCTCTGCCGTCTGCCCGTCCTCAAGCAAGTGCGCGCGCCCACGAACGATCAGCTGGCCCTGCAGCTGTCCCTGGGGCGCCTCCGTCTCCCCTGTCCCCGACCAGAGCGCAATGCCCCGCGCCACCAGCCCCGCCGCCAGGGCATCGAGCGCGGACCGCCGCTCCGCAATCTGAGCCGCGATCTGATCCTGGACCTCGCCCAGCGTCCGTCCGCGGAGCTGTGCATTCAGGAAATTGGCGGCCTCCCGCATAGCCGAGGGGGTGAGGCCGGGAGGCGCGTCGAAGACGCGGTTCTCCACCGTACCGTCCGCCATCACCAGCACCGCCAGCGCGCGGTCCTCGCCGAGGCTCACGAACTCAACATGCTCCACCGGGATCTGCCGCTTCGGCGCATAGACGAGCGAGGCGCAATGGGAGAGCCCGGAGAGCAGTTGCCCCGCCTCATCGAGCGCGCCGGCGAGCGTATGGCGCTCCCCCGTCAGCGCCCGCTCGATCCGCGTGCGCTCCTCGCCCGAGACATCCCCGATCTCGAGCACTGCATCGACGAAGAGCCGCAGGCCCAGGTGCGAGGGCACACGACCGGCGCTCACATGCGGGCTATCAAGCAGTCCTGCGAGCTCCAGATCCTGCATCACGTTGCGAATTGTGGCCGCTGAGAGGCCATCGCGCGAGGCGCGGCTCAGCGTTCGGCTGCCAACGGGCTCGCCGGTTTCAAGATAGGTGTCGACCAGCTGCCGAAAGATCTCCCGGCTGCGTTCGTTCAGATCAGCCAGACTCGGCGGCGTTGCGGGCATCATTTATCCCGGTTCGTCCCCAATCTGCGTCAGCGCGCATCACTCGTCCGAGCTACGGCGAAGCGGCTTATGCGTCAACGGCGCGCGCTGACGGAGTTGGGCGGAACTGTCTCATAATGAACGAATTTCAGACACAATTGCGTTTCATCAATTGTTGCAGTGCGTAGGAGGTGTTGATGCGTAGCTTTACGTTGTCCATGGCGGCTGCCGTCACGATTGTCACTTTGAGCGGCGGTCAGGCTTCGGCCCTGATGCTTTTCGGCGTCAACAATGCCGGCGGTCAGTTGAACAGTATCGACCCGGCAGACGGCGCAGCCACTCCAGCGCCGAGCCCCCTGGGAAGTCTAGGTACGAGCATCCTGGGCCTGGCTTTCGCACCGGACGGGACGCTTTTCGGCGTGAATGATGGCGAGGCGGGACCCACTCTGGTGACGATTGACACCGGTACTGGCGTCGCCAGTACGAGCGTCGGGTTTACAGGGCCGACCTTCTCCATTCCCTTCGGTCTCGCGTTCAGGAGCGACGGCAGCCTCTACAGTGTCGATCTGTTTGACGACACCCTGCTGACGATCGACAGCACAACCGCAGCCGTCACCACAGGCAGCCTCATAAGCCCCGACGGCACGACAGCACTGTCCGATGTTACAGGGATCGAGTTTGATATCAGTGACGTCCTCTACGGCATCGACAACCAAAACGACGCCCTCATCACGATCGACATAGCGACAGGCCTAACTAGCAATGTCGCTAACCTGTCGACGCTGGCCGCTGGCGTCCCGGCCCTGTCCGGCCTCGCCATCGCCGCCGACAACACCTTCTACTCGATCGATACCGACAATGACGCGCTGGTGACGATCAACCCGACCACAGGCGCGATCACGACAGTCGGCGCCTTCAGCAGCAGCTTCACGGATATCATCAGCCTCGCCGCCACGCCGTCGGCGGCCGTGGCGCCCATCCCGCTGCCGGCCCCGGCGGCGCTCCTGCTGATAAGCCTTGGCGGGCTGGCCTTCGTCCGCGCCCGGCGCCACGCCTAGGCGCGCGCGCCGTCGGCGGCACAGCCCGCACCGCTCCCATCTCGACCGGCCCGAACCGAGCTCGGCCCTCGTTCGGCGGTTTGGGCCGGGCGTGGTCGCGGCGGGCTAGCCTCGGCGCGCGGGGGCGGCTAGGAGAGGCGGCCAAGATGCCCCGACCCAAGGACATGCCCCATGCGCCCATCCGGCCGGCAGCCCGACGCGCTGCGCCCCGTCACCATCGAGACCGGTTACACGCGCCATGCGGAGGGCTCGGTCCTGATCCGCATGGGCGACACGGTGGTGCTGTGTAACGCCAGCGTGGAAGACAAAGCTCCACCCTTTCTGCGCAACACCGGCCTCGGCTGGACGACCGCAGAATACGGCATGCTCCCGCGCTCGACCCACACGCGCTCGCGCCGCGAGGCGGCGGCGGGACGCATCGGCGGTCGGACCCAGGAAATCCAGCGCCTGATCGGACGGTCCCTGCGCGCCGGCCTCGATCGCGTCGTCCTCGGCGAGCGCCAGATTGTGGTCGATTGCGACGTGCTGCAGGCCGATGGGGGCACGCGCACAGCCTCGATCACCGGGGGCTGGGTGGCCCTGCGCCTGGCGGCCGAGACACTGGTGACGGCGCGCAAGATCTCCGAGAACCCGGTGCGCGAGCATATCGCCGCCATCTCCTGCGGGATCTACAAGGGCAAACCGGTGCTCGATCTCGACTATCCGGAGGACAGCGAGGCAGACACCGACGCGAACTTCGTCCTGACAGGCTCGGGCGGGCTCGTGGAGCTTCAGGGCTCAGCCGAGGGCGCACCGTTCACCGAGGAAGAGTTTCTCGCGATGCTGGTGCTCGCACGCAAGGGGACAGGCGAGCTTGTCGCGGCGCAGAAAGCAGCCCTCGATAAGGCGCTCGGAGGGTCGCTTGGCTGAGTCATGACAGGGGTTTTCGAGGAGGCCGCCACGGCGGTGCTCGCGCCGAGGCTCAAAGCCCTCGGCTTCGCGAAAAGCGGGCTGACCTGGAACCGCACCGAGGCGGGCTTCACGGATGTGATCAGCATCCAGAAGGACCGCCAGTCGACGCCGATGGAGATCCGCTTCACGGTCAATCTCGCCCTGGCGGCGGCGCCCTGCAAGCGCGGGGGCCGTGCGGTCGAAAGCGATGCACCCTTTCATCGGCGCAGGCGGCTGGTGGAGGAGAGCATCGGGGGCGAGGGATGGTGGCGAGTCGCCCCCGTCGATCTCGCGATCGCGACACCTGTCCTGGAGAACGTGGCCGCGCTGATCGTGGAGAAAGGTCCCGCGCTTTTCGCTGAATGGCGGGGCCGTCCAGCGCTGGAGGAAGCCTGCAGCCAGATCGAAGCCGTCTGGACCCGGACGCCGGCGCGCGAGACCGACCTGTTGCAGGCCGCCTTCCACGCGAGCGCCCGGCGCAGGCTGACGGCAATGGACGAGGCGGAGGGGCCGCAACGTCGCCTCGCCCCCGGAAAGCTCGTCGTCGCCAGCCACAACGAAGGCAAGGTGCGCGAGATCCGTGAGCTGCTGGCCCCTTTCGGGATCGAGACGATCTCCGCCGGAGAGTTGGACCTTCCCGAGCCCGAGGAAACCGAGACGACCTACACCGGCAATGCCCGGCTCAAAGCCCATGCCGCCGCACAAGCGGCAGGGCTGCCGGCGCTGGCGGATGACAGCGGGCTCTCCATCGATCTGCTCCGCGGCGATCCCGGCATCTATTCCGCGCGCTGGGCTGAGACGGAGAGCGGCCGTGACTTCGCGCTCGGCATGGAGCGGGTCTGGCACAGCGTGACCGAGACGGGCTGGCACGTGACCTGCCCAAAACGGATCGGCGCCGCCTTTCACTGTGCTCTCTCGCTTGCCTGGCCGGATGGGCAGGATGTGACCTTCCTCGGGACCTGCCCCGGCCGCCTCGTCTGGCCCCCGCGCGGGAACCAGGGCTTCGGCTATGACCCCATGTTCGTGCCCCTGAACGCCCGCGGGCCGGAGCTGACCTTCGGCGAGATGGACCCTGCGGCAAAGCACGCCATCAGTCACCGTGCCGATGCGTTCCAGAAGCTCGTCGCCGCCTGCCTGTCCGACCCTGCCGACGCGATGCCCAAGGACACCCCACAAGACACGACCGTGGAGGAGCACCCATGACCCGCCGCCTGATCAGCACCGGCTCGCATTTCGAGCGTGACTTCGCCTACTCCCGCGCCGTCGTGCAGGGGGATTGGTGCTTCGTTGCCGGCACCACGGGCTACGACTACACGACCATGACGATGCCCGAGGATGCGGCGACCCAAACCCGAAATGCGCTTGCAACCATCGACGCGACGCTGAAGGAGGCAGGTTTCGCCATGCGGGATGTGGTCCGCGTGCAATACACGCTGACCGATCCCGGCATCCGCCATGAGATCTCGGAACCGCTGCGCGAGGCCTTTGCCGAGATCCTGCCGGCCTCCACGCTCGTCATCGCCGGTCTGGCCGAGCCGGAAATGCTGGTCGAGATCGAGGTCACCGCCCTGCGGGCAGCCCCGTGACCACGCCCCAGCGGCGGGAAACGCGGGAGGAGCGGCGCGCCAGGCAACGCGATTTCGCCCGCCGCTTTACCGTCCCGATGATGATCCTTTTCGGCGGCGCCCTTGTCTTTGGGCTTTTGCAGGGCAACCTGCTGGCCATAGCAGGCGGGCTCGGAGGCATGCTGTGGATCGTCGCGGCACGGCGACAGAACTGACGGAGGTCGACGACGGTCCCTCGCCGGACGAGCGCGCCCAGGCGGGCGCGGATGCGCGCCTGGGGAGGCAGGCCGACTGGCAGGCGGGTGGCTTCGGGCTCTACATCCATTGGCCCTTCTGCCAGGCCAAATGCCCCTACTGCGACTTCAACAGCCACGTCACGAAGACCACGCCAGACCATCAGGGCTGGGCGGCAGCACTCCGGAGCGAGATGCAGGCGATGCGTCGTCTCACAGGCCCGCGCCGGCTCGACACCATCTTCTTCGGCGGCGGCACGCCAAGCCTCATGGCACCGGCGACCGTCGACGCCTTGATCGCAGAGGCCGACCGGCTCTGGGGCCTCGCGCCAGAGCCCGAGATCACGCTCGAGGCGAACCCAACCTCGGTCGAGGCGGAACAATTCCGCGCCTTTGCCGCCGGAGGGGTCAATCGCGTCTCCGTCGGGGTGCAGGCGCTGGACGATGCGAGCCTGCGCGCCCTCGGCCGGCTGCATTCGGCCGACGAGGCCCGTCGGGCCCTCGCTATCGCACGCGAGACCTTCAAGCGCGTCAGCTTCGACCTGATCTACACCCGAATGGGGCAGACGCCCGAGGCCTGGTGCCAGGAGCTCGACGCAGCGCTCGCCATGGCGGCCGATCATCTCTCGCTCTACCAGCTGACGATCGAGCCCGGGACGCGCTTTGCCGAGCTGCACGCGCGGGGGCGTCTCTCTGTGCCGGCACCCGAACCCTCGGCCGCGATGTATGAGATCACGCAGACGCTGACCGCCGCGGCCGGTCTGCCGGCCTATGAGGTGTCAAACCATGCCGTTCCTGGGGCGGAGAGCCGGCATAACCTCGTCTATTGGCGGTATGGCGACTATGCGGGGATCGGGCCCGGCGCCCATGGGCGGCTGACCCTGCAGGATGGCCGGCGCATGGCCACTGAGAGCCTGGCGGACCCGGCAGAATGGCTCACGGCAGCGCGGCGCGCGCAGCCTGGCGGAAAGGACGCCTCCGGCGCGCATCGCTTCACCGAGGTCCTCGACCGTGAGGCGCAGGGCGACGAGATGATGCTGATGGGTCTGCGCCTGGCGGAGGGGGTCGAGCCCGCGCGCTTCGAACGGCTCACTGGCCGCCCACTCCCCGCCGAAAGGATCGCCGCGCTTCAGACCGATGGGCTTCTGGCGTTGCAGGACACGCCGGCGGGCCCCCGCCTGGCTGCCACAGCGCGGGGCCGGATCGTCCTCAACGCGCTCCTTGCAGAGCTTCTGGCCTGAGATGTCGGGCGGGGCAGAGCAGGTGGCGGATCAGGCCCGGGAGCGGGCGGGGGAGCAGGCAACGCCACGCAAGCCCCGCCTCAATCGGCTGCTCTGGACAGCGGCCGGCTGGGTCGCCTTTGGCTTCGGTCTGCTCGGCGTGCCGCTGCCGCTCTTGCCGACCGTGCCCTTTATGCTGCTGGCGGCCTTCTGTTTCGCCCGCGGATCCGAGCGCTTTCACCTCTGGCTCGTCCATCACACGCGCTTCGGCCCCGCGATCCGGGATTGGCACAGCGCCGGCGTGATCCGACCACGGGCGAAAGTGGCGGCGGTACTTTCCATCGCTGCGAGCTTCGGGCTTTCCGCTCTTCTGGGCGTCCCGGCCCATGTCCTCCTGATCCAGGCCGTCGCGCTCGGCGGTGCGGCGGCCTTCGTCCTGACCCGCCCGAGCCGCCCGCGTCCCGACACCTGAAGGGGGCCGAGGAGACCCGAGATGCCGATCCGCGCAGCCCTTCTCGCCCTCGCGCTCCTCACCCTGCCAGCCGGGGCCGGCGACCTGCGCCAGGATCTGAGCATCGAGAGCGCCGCGCTCGGCCGCCCGCTGCCCTACAGCCTCTACTTGCCCGACGCCGCGGCGGACCCCACGCGGCGTTTCCCCGTCGTCTACCTCCTCCATGGCTACAACGGCGGGCAATACGAATGGGCGCGCGGCGGTCGGATCGAGGCAATGCTCGACGCCATGATCGCAGCCGGTGAGATCCCGCCCCTGATCGTCGTGATGCCGGAGGCCGGGACCAGCTGGTATGTCGACAGCGCGCAGTTCGGCGGGCAGGGCGATTATGAGACCGCGATCACCGAGGACCTCGTCGCCGCCATCGATGCCGCCTGGCCGACGCGTCCCACGGCCCACCATCGCGCGATCGCCGGGAATTCGATGGGGGGACATGGGGCGCTGAGGCTCGCGATGCTGCGCCCCGATGTCTTCGTCGCAACGGCCGGTCTCAGCCCCGCGATCTGGCGGCCAGGTGGGGTCTCCGCGCTGAGCGGGCCCGGCGCGCGCGACGCTGCCTCGCGCGAGCGCTGGTATCCGAAGACGACGGGCGAGACCTTCGAGCTCGCCGTTTTCAACCTGCAATCGCCCTTCGCCCTCGTCGAGCGCGCGGCTGCCGCCAAGCCGCCGCCTGCGATCCTGCTCGCCGTCGGTGACGACGATTTCTTCGGGCTCTACGACGGCACGGTTGAGCTCTACATCGACCTGCGCCGCGCAGGCCTGAAGCCAGAGCTGCGCGTGGGCGACGGCGGCCATGACTGGGACTATTGGCGCGGCGCTGCCGCCGAGGCCTTCCGCTTCTTCGCCACCCATTTCCGCAACAGCGAGTGACGCTCTGGGAGCGCCCACCCCGACCCGTCATCCTCCGGCTTGACCGGGGGATCCAGGGCCGAGCGCATGGAGTGCCCGTGACGCCAAACAACAAAGGTGGCCTCCGAGGTCCAGCCCGGTCAGCGCCGCTTTAGCTCAGCAGCAACGCCAGCAAGCCCGCCGCTCCGGCGCCCAAGAGGAACCCCAGCGTGCCGCGCCCGGGAACGCCGCTGGGCAGACTGCGGACATTGATGTTCACCGGCCCGCGCAGGCGCTTGAGCCGCGCTTCCTCCGCCAGCATCACCAACTCTTCGGCAACGCCCGGCAGGCGGGGGCCGAGCCGGGAGAGCACCATGGCCATCTCTCGCGCATCGCGCACGGCTTGGCGCGGGCCCAGCCGATCTCGGATCCAGGCCTCCACCACGGGGGCCGCTGCGTCCCAGATATTGCACTTCGGATCCAGGGAACGGGCCACGCCCTCCACCACCACCATCGTGCGCTGAAGCAGGATCAGCTCGGTCTGCGTCTCCATCCCGAAGCGCTCGGTCGTCTCGAGCAGATAGGCGAGGAGCCGCGCCATGGAGATCTGAGAGACGTCCTGCCCGAAGATCGGCTCCGCGATCGAACGCAGGGCCAGCGCGAAGGCGTCAACATCCCGATCGGCCGGCACATAGCCCGCCTCGATATGCACCTCAGCGACGCGGCGATAATCGCCCTTCAGAAAGCCAAACAGGATCTCGGCGAAATGGCGCCGAGTGATCGCATCGAGCCGCCCCATGATCCCGAAATCGAGGGCGATGATCGTCCCATCCGGGCCCAGCCGCAGGTTCCCCTGGTGCATATCGCCATGGAAGAACCCGTCGCGCAGCGCATGGCTGAGGAAGGTGCGCAAGAGCCGCTCCGCCACCTCGGCCGGGTCATGGCCTGCGTCCACCAGGGCCTCACGCTCCAGCGGTAGGCCGCCGACCCATTCGAGCGTCAGCGCCCGCCGCCCCGTCCCCGGCCAGAAGACCACCGGCACATGAAACCGCGGATCGTCCTTGGTGTTGGCGCGGAACTGGCTGGCCGAGGCGGCTTCAAGGCGCAGATCGAGCTCGAGCAGCACCACGCTCTCAAAGTGCTCGACGACGGCGAGCGGGCGGAGCCGGCGCGTATAGGGCGCCACAAGCTCGACGGTGCGGGCGATGAAATAGAAGGCGCCGATGTCCTGACGGAAGCGAGCACGCACATTGGGGCGCAGCACCTTCACAGCGACCTTCTCGCCCGTCGGCTGCCAGGTCGCTGGATGGACCTGGGCGATTGAGGCCGCGGCGATGGGCTCGCCCAGATCCCCGATGCGCGTCCAGATCTCAGGCCCGAGATCCTCCTCCAGCACCTTCCGCGCCGCCGCGAGCGGGAAGGGCGGCAGGCGATCCTGCAGCACACGCAGCTGTCGGACGATGTCGATGCCCACGATATCGGGGCGCGTCGACAGAATCTGCCCGAATTTCACGTAAGCCGGGCCCATCGCCGCACAGGCGCGCGCCACGGGCGGCAGCGAGGCATCGCCGGCGCGCCCAAAGGGACCGAGCAGCATGCCCAGCGCCCGGATCACGGCACGCGCCGAGCGCGGCACCTCGAGGCTTACCAAAATGAACGCCAGCGCGCCCGTCCGCTCGAAGGTCGCGGCCGTACGGAACAGGCGCCAGAGATGCCAGGGCGCGCTGAGCATGCCCCTCAGAGCTTCCAGGCGGAGTGCAGCGCGGCGACCCCCATGCTCAGGTTTCGAAAGCGCACGCGGGAAAGGCCAGCCGCCCCGATCATACCCGCAAAGGTCTCTTGATCCGGAAACTGGCGGATCGATTCGACGAGGTATTGGTACGACGCCCGATCCCCCGTCACCGCCTCGCCCATGCGCGGGATCACACCGAAGCTGTAGGCGTCATAGGCGCGGCGCAGAAGCGGGACCGGCACGCGGCTGAACTCGAGGCACAGGAAACGACCGCCAGGCTTCAGAACGCGCGCGGCCTCAGCAAGCGCCTCCTCGATGCGGGTGACGTTCCGAATGCCGAAGGCGATGGTGTAGGCGTCGAAAGACTTGTCCGGGAAGGGCAGCGCCATGGCATCGCCCACCACCCAGTCGATCCCGCGCACACCGTCCTTCTCGGCGCGCCGCTCGCCCTCGACCAGCATCGCCTCTGTTAGATCGCAGACCGTGACATGCCCTTCGCCCTTCATCCGGCGGGACAGGCGAAAGGCGATATCGCCCGTACCGCCCGCCACATCCAGGATGCGCCAGCCCGGCCGCGGCGCGAGCCAGTTGACCATCGCCTCTTTCCAATAGCGATGGATACCGGCCGACATCAGGTCGTTCATCAGATCATAGCGCGCCGCGACAGACGAAAATACGCCGTGCACGCGGCCGGCCTTCTCATCCTCCGGGATCTCCTCGGCTCCAAAATGCGTCGTCCGCTCCTCTGCGCGCGCCGCCTCTTCAGGGCTTGGCTCGGGAGCGGGCCCGCCGGTCTTTGTGGTCTCGTTTCGTGCCATGGCGCTGTCGTAGCGCAGAGCCCGGCGCGCGGCTATGATCTCGTTGCGAAAACTGGCGCTCTGCCGTCCGCCCGATTGCCGCATGTCGCGGGCAAGGCGCGGGAGGTCGGACGGCGCTGGCAGGGTGAGCGAGGGATCGACACGACGATGCCGGAGGGAGGCCTGGAGCAGGCGATCGACATCCTAGTGGGGCTCGTGCGCATCGAGATGGTGGCGCTCGGCGCCGGGTTTCTTGGCGTGACGCTCGAGCCCTTGATCAATCGCCGCGCCCATTCCCGGTCGCGCCAGGAGAGCGCCGAGGCCTTTTCGCTGCGCCCACGCTGGGAGCCTTTCGTGGGCATCGTGCTCAGCCTCGGGGTGATCGCAGTGGTGCTGACGCCCCGGCTTCTCGACGCCATCGCGACAGGCCAGGCCCAGCCGGCGCTCGCGATCCTGGCGATCTGGGCGGTGGCCGGGGGCTGGGGGATCCACGGGCTCCTGCGCCTGCGCCGCTATCTCGCAAGCCCCAGCGCCGCGGTCGACGGTGAGGGCATCCGCCTTTCCCATCGCGGACAAGAGGTGGGCTGGTTCCCCTGGCAAAGGCTCGCGGGCGTGTTGATCGAGCGCGGGGCGGGGGCCGGTTGGCCCGGCCCGATGCCGAGGCCCGTATCCGGCTGGCAGGGCGCGCTCCTGCTCCTGCGCCGCGAACTGCGCGCCCTTGGCGACTGGTTGGCCCGTGCGCTCACCCCACCCGGCAGCGACACCCAGGTCTTCACCCTCGACTTCGGCGATGCGGGCCGACTGCGGGTGCCGCCGGGCACCATCGGGCTCTGGCACCTTGAACGCCGCCTTGCCCAGGAAACCGAAGCGCGCAACATCCCCGTCCTCCGCCGCCTGCCCGGCTCCGGCGCCCTCCAACGCACGCGTCTGGCATGAGCCCGCGACGTTGCCCCTCTTCCGCAGAGATCCCGTCCGGGCTAAGGCGCCGCGCGTGGCGCGCCAAAGGGGAGTGACCGGTGCCTGAGCTGCCGGAGGTCGAGACGGTTCGCCGGGGGCTGGAGCCCGTGCTCTCTGGCGCCTGTCTTATGCAGGTGGACCAGCGTCGCGGCGATCTGCGTTGGCCCTTGCCTGAGCGCTTTGGGGCGCGGTTGCAGGGACGCCGGGTCGGCGGGCTTACCCGGCGCTCGAAGGTCATCTTGATCGCCCTCGACGAGAGTTCTAAGGCCGAGCCGGAGAC
>JBCCLX010000072.1:0-13999 GCA_039026635.1 Pseudomonadota bacterium | reverse complement strand
GGGTCGCAAAACGCCTGGCTGCGTCAGATCCATAACGCGACACCCCTTTACGTCCCGCGCTCGGCCATGGCGGCGGCAGGGCTCGCGGATGGGGATTGGGCCTGGGTGATCTCACGCCAGGCCCGGATCCTGGCGCCGGTGCGGGGGATGTCGGCCGTCAATCCGCGCACGGTTTGGACCTGGAACGCGATCGCCAAGCGCGCCGGGGCCTGGGGGCTCGACACTGGCGCGCCGGAGGCGAAGCGGGCGGCCTTTCTCAATCCCCTGATCCATGAGCTGCTGCCCCCACGGGGAGATGGCATGCGCTGGTCCAACAGCGATCCGATCACTGGGCAGGCCGCCTGGTTCGACCTGCGGGTGCGCCTCGAGAAGGCGAGCGCTGCCGATATCGCGGCGGATACGGCGGCGCGCATTGCGCGGTCCCAGGCCTCCCCCGTCGCCACCGCACCGGAGGGTATGGCCTTCGACGGTCGCCATGGCTGAGCCGGCGGGGGCCATCGCATCGGTACGCCGGCTCTGGCAGCTGGGAAGGCGTCGGGGCCGCCGTTGCCGCCACCCCTGGCGCAAGGATCAGCGGGGTGGCCCGTCGTCGGAGGTCGCGCGGCGCGGGCGCGCAGCGGGCCGCCGCCGTACCCTGCTGGTCCTCGCGCTCGCCTGTGCGGCCGCGCTCTCGCCGCTCTCGGTCTCCAAGGCGGCGGCCAACGATCTGCCGGAGGAAGTGCTCGGTCTCTGGCGCACCGAACCGCGGTCCAACGGTGCCTTTATCATCGTGCGGATCGAGCCCTGTCGCGGAGCGCCCGATCTGCGCTGTGGGACGGTTGCGCGCGCCCTCGCCGGCGCGCGGCCCGACATCGTGGGCGAGCCGATCCTGCGCAACATGCGCCGCCGCGACGAGACGCTCTGGACAGGCGGCGAGATCATCCGGCCCGGCAAGGGAGAGGCCTATAGCTCCGAGATGGAGCTGACGACTGAGGGCCTCGTCGTGCGCGGCTGCGTGGCCGGCGGCCTGATCTGCGGCAGCCAGCTCTGGTACCGCCACCCATGAGTGCTGCACCCCATACGCCCAAGCGCCTGCGCGAGCAGACGGTCGAGAGCGTGGATGGGACCCGCCTGGCCGTGCGCGAGGCGGGGCCGGAGGGCGCCCCGGCGATCCTCTGCCTACACGGCTGGTCGCAGCACGGCCTCTGTTGGCAGAAGCAGCTTCAGGGCGGGCTGACGGCGCGCTTTCGCGTCATCGCGCCTGATCTGCGCGGCCATGGCGCTTCTGATAAGCCAAGGGAGCCGAGCGCCTATGACCATAGCGCGCCTTGGGCGGGCGATGTGGCCGCGCTCATCGAGACGCTGGGGCTCCACCGCCCGATCCTTGTCGGCTGGTCCATGGGCGGCTGGGCGATCGCCGACTATCTGCGCGTCCATGGCGCCGGGGCGCTCGGCGGGGTCGTCACGATCGGGACAGTGCCGCGCATTGGCGCTGCCGCACCGCCCGAGCTGATGGCGCGGCGCCGGCCTGAGGTGACGGCCGAGGGGATGTATAGCGCCAATCATCTGGCTGAGATCGATGCCGCCATCGCCTTTGCCAAAGCGATGATGGCCTCGCCGCCGTCAAAGCGCGATCTCGCCTTCCTCACCGGCCTGATGATGCACTGCCCGCCTGGCGTCCGCCGCCCCTGTCGCACCCGGTCGGAGGATTGGCGCGAGGCCTGGGCGGGGCTCGACCGTCCCGCCCTGATCATCCAAGGCGCGGCCGAGCGTGTCTGCTTTGCCGAGCAGGCCGAGGAGCTCGCCGACACGATCCCCAATGCGCAGCTCGAGACCTATCCCGGCTGTGGCCATATGGCCTTTTGGGAGCGGCCCGACCGTTTCGAGGCTGATCTCGCAGCCTTTTCCGACCGCGTGCAATCTGAGGCCCTCGCATGACCAGCCTGCCAGCCAATCGTCCGTCCCGCCGCCTCGGCCTCGTCATCGATCTCGACATCTGTGTCGGCTGCCATGCCTGCGCCGTGGCCTGCAAAGCCTGGAATACCCAGACCGACGGCACCGTCGCCCTCGCCGATACCGACCCCTATGGCGCCGAGCCCTCGGGCGCTTGGCTCAACCGCATCCACAGCTACGAGATCGAGCCGGCGGATACGGGGCAGGGGGCGGAGGCAGCGCGGTTGATCCACTTCCCCAAAAGCTGCTTGCATTGCGAGGACGCGCCCTGCGTCACCGTCTGCCCGACGGGCGCGAGCTACAAGCGCGAAGAAGACGGGATCGTGCTGGTCAATGAGGATGCCTGCATGGGCTGCGGCCTCTGCGCCTGGGCGTGCCCCTATGGCGCGCGGGAGCTGGACCCCAAGGCCGGGGTGATGAAGAAGTGCACGCTCTGCGTCGATCGGATCTATGACGAGACGCGGCCAGAGGAGGACCGGGTGCCGGCCTGTGTGCGCGCCTGTCCCGCCGGGGCGCGGGCCTTCGGCGATCTGGCCGACCCCAACAGCGAGGCCTCCCGCCTTTCGGCCGCGCGCGGGGGGATGGATCTGATGCCCGAGCAGGGCACGAAGCCTGTCAACCGCTACTTGCCTCCCCGCTCGCGAGACCAGGGATTGCCGGGCCCTGACACAGCGTTGGGTGGGGCGCTCGGTGGTGTCGATCTCGCCGCACTCTGTGGTCCTGCGCCTGCGCCCCAGCGGAGCCCGGGGGAGCCGGCTCCTCGCGGTTTCCTCGGCTGGCTGGACCGCGCGCTCGAGCGGCTCGAGACGGAGCGCTGAGCCGATGCATCCCGCCCCCTCGCTCGTCGTCTTCACCGTGCTCTCGGGCCTCGGCCTCGGCATGATCTTCTGGATCGGGCTCGGCTTTGGGACGGGCCATCTCTTTGGCTGGATCGCGATCCCGCTCTCACTGCTGCTCACAGCCATCGGCGGCGCAGCATCCACCCTACACCTCGCCCGCCCCTCGCGAGCCTGGCGCGCCTTCTCGCAGTGGCGTTCGTCTTGGCTCTCGCGCGAGGCCTGCCTCCTTGTGCTGACGGTCGGGCTGCTCGTCGCTTATGCCGGGCTCTGGCTGTTGACGGATGCGCGCGTCGCAGCCCTCGGTTGGCTGATCGCGGCACTGGCGCTCGCCACGGTCTATGCGACGGCCATGATCTACGCCCAGCTCGCAACGGTGCCGCGCTGGTCCGTGGCGCCCACCCGGCTGCTCTTCCTGGCCCTGTCGGCTACGGGCGGGGTGATCGGGGTCGAACTCGCGGCGCGGCTGGCGGGCGAAAGCGCGGTCGCGACCGGCTGGATCGTGCTCGCCCTGGTGCTGGCGGCGGGCGTCGTTGTGCGTTGGCAGACGGCGGCGGCCGGTGCGGGGCGGCGGGCGATGGGTTCTGACACCGGGACGGCCACGGGCCTCGGCTGGCTCGGCCGAGTGCGCCCCTTCGAGCTGCCCCATGACGGGCGCAACTATCTGCTCGACGAGATGGCCTTTCGCATCGGCCGCAAGCGCGCCTGGCAGATCCGCAGCATCGGCGCCGCGCTCGGGTTTGCAGCACCCTTCCTGCTCGTTGTGCTGGCGGCGGTGCTGCCGATCGGTGGTGCGGTCCTGGTCCTCCTGGCCCTGGCCACCCATGCCGCCGGGATGATGGCGCTGCGCTGGCTCTTTTTCGCTGAGGCCGAGCACGTTCAAGCGCTCTATTACAGCACGCGCTGAACCGCGTTCGGCCGGCCGCCGGCTCGACCGGGGAGGCAGCGCCTCGATGGCTGTTTCGCCTGTCGCGGCCCGAGGATGACGGCGCAGCTGCTGGTGAGTTAGCCTCTCTACTCAGGTCTCACTGCTGGACGGGCCGACCGGCCGCCCATCGGGGCGGATGCGCGAAGGGCGGCGTCGGCGGGGGGCTTTGGCTTTCGGCGCTGGCGGTGTGGCATCGCCGCTCTCGCGCCCCTCCAGGGTCTCCTGAACGCGGCGCACGCCCGTCTGAAGCTCGGCCGGCGCCACCCCGTCGATATCGGCGAGAAGCGCGGCTTCCTCGGCCAGCAGCGTCTCCTCAGCACCTCCACCGCGGATCGGCACGCGCCCCATCTCCAGCATCAGCGGCGTGGCCAGCGGGGTACAGCGGCGCGCAGCCACATGGTCGATCCGCCCCCCGATGCGCGCGACAAGCTCTTCGATACGCCCGAAATCCACCAGCCCGCGCATGGCCTCGCGCCGGGTGATCTCGAGCATCAGATGATCGGGGTCATACTTGCGCAGCGTGTCGTAAAGGATGTCCGAGGAGAAGGTCGCCTGCTTGCCGGTCTTGCGTCGCCCTGGCGTGGTGCGCTCGATCAGCCCCGCGACGACGGCGACCTGGCGGAATGTCCGCTTCATGACCGCATTCGCCGAGAGCCAGGCCTCGGCGCCATCGAGGAGCCCGCCCGCTTCCAAAAGCGCGCCCGGATCCATGATGGGCGTGAGCCCCCAGAGCATGACGGCATAGTCATTGGCGACGAAGCCCACGGGATCGAGCCCCGCCTCCTCCATGCGTTTTGACAGGAGGAGACCGAGGGTCTGATTCGCGTTCTGCCCCGCGAAGGCGTAGACGACGAGGTGATGCCGCCCGCCCCGCGGGAAGGTCTCGACCAGCAGCCGGTTGGGCGTGGGCAGCCGCGAGAAGCGCTTCTGCAGCGCGAGCCACGCCGCCACCGGCTCGGGAAGTTCCGCCCAGCGAGAGGGATCTGAGAGGCGCGCCAGCACTCGGTGCGAGAGGCCGACCGTGGTGGCGAGCTTGGTGCCATAGAAGACCGCGATCTTGGGTTCGTCCGTCGGGTTGGGGCTCACCTGAACGGTCATCTCGTGCAGCCCGTCGTAGCGCACGACGCGCCCGCCGATCAGGAAGCTGTCGCCGGGTGTGAGAGTGGCGGCGAACATCTCCTCCACCTCGCCGATCTTGAGCCCGCCCCCGCGCCGGCCCATGCGCACGTTGAGCGTCTCGGGTGCGACGATGGTGCCAACGTTCATTCGCAGCCGTTGGGTGCTGCGCGGATCCCGCAGGGCCCAGACCGGGCCGTCCGGACCCGGGCGTTCCATCAGCCGCTGCCACTGATCATAGGCGCGCAGGGCATAGCCGCCGGTCGCACAGAACGCGAGGCATCGGTCGAACTCGCCACGGGTGAGGTCCGCGAAGGGGCCCGCTTGGCGGACTTCATCGTAGAGCGCGTCGGCGGCGAAAGGGCCGGAGCAGGCCGTCAACAGCATGTGCTGGCAGAGCACATCGAGACCGCCACCCGCGAGGTGATCCTCGTCATAGGCGCCTGCGGCAACGGCATCGAGGGCCGCATGACACTCGACCACCTCCATCCGGTTTGCCGGTACAAGCAGCGCCTTAGAGGGCGCATCATAGCGGTGGTTGGCGCGCCCGATCCGCTGGACGAGTTTCTTCACCTGTTTCGGCGCGCCCACCTGGATGACGAGATCCACATCGCCCCAGTCCAGCCCGAGATCGAGGGAGGCGGTGGCGACGACGGCGCGGAGGTCGCCCGCCGCCATCGCGGCCTCCACCTTCTGCCGCGCCTCCCGCCCCAGCGAGCCATGATGGAGCGCGATGGGCAGCCCCTCGTCATTTGCAGCCCACAGCGCCTGGAAGAACAGCTCGGCCTGGGCGCGGGTGTTGATGAAGACGATGGTGGTGCGGTGCTTGGCGATCTCCTCGATGATTGCCCGGGCGGCATAGCGCCCGCCCATCCCGGCCCAGGGCGGATCGCCCGCATCCGTCAGCAACCGGATATCGGCGGGCGGGCCCGGATCGGCGAAAAGCGTCTCAGTCACGCCCGGGGCCAGCCAGTCCGCGATTTCCTGCGGCCGGTCGACCGTGGCGGAGAGGGCGGCGAGGCGCAGCTCGGGCGCGACGCTTCGGAGCCGCGCCAGGCAGAGCGCGAGCTGATCGCCCCGTTTCGTGCCCGCCAGCGCATGCACCTCGTCCACCACAACCCGGGCAAGCCCACCGAAGAGCCGCTCCGGCGCTTCCCAGGAGAGCATGAGCGCCAGGCTCTCGGGCGTGGTCAGCAGGATGTCGGGCGGGCTGTGGCGCTGGCGCTGGCGGGCGGATTGAGGCGTGTCGCCCGTGCGATCCTCAACGCGCACCGCGAGGCCCATCTCCTCAACCGGGCGACGCAGATTGCAGCCGATAT
Source organism: Pseudomonadota bacterium (assembly GCA_039026635.1). Taxonomy (GTDB): domain Bacteria; phylum Pseudomonadota; class Alphaproteobacteria; order Rhodobacterales; family Rhodobacteraceae; genus Thermohalobaculum. The sequence goes on along the minus strand of JBCCLX010000072.1, from coordinate 7,868 downwards.
CGGCGGCCAGTGCCTTCAGCGGCGAGACATAAAGCGTGTGCAGCCCCACCCCGGCCGAGCCCCCTGCGAGATCCAGGAGCGAGGGCAGAAAGCCAGCCAGCGTCTTGCCGGCCCCCGTCGGCGCAATCAGCAGCGTGGCGGCCGCCTGGCTCTCCAGCATCGCATGCTGATGGGGATGTGGCGTCCAACCCCGCTCGGCGAACCATCCTGCGAAGGGTTCGGGCAGGGGACCTCGGGCTGGGGCCTCGGGCAGGTCTCGTCCGGCATCGGGCACGCTGTTGCTCCGCATTGGCTCGCTCCGGCCAGGCATGGCCGTTTCGCCGCGATCACTGCCCAAGCTAGTACGCTTTGGGTGCTGCAGCGACCGCCCGATGCCAAGACGCCGCAGCGCCGGAGAGACGGCCTCACTGCATCTCGAGGGCCCTTTCCGCAGCGGCGCGCTCTATCGAGGCCGCAAGCAGGTTCGTGCTTGCATCGCGAAACGCTGCCTGCGTTTATGCGCCCTGAGAGAGCCGGCATCGGAGGGGATCGCGTGCTCCAGCAGGCGCAAGAGCAGAGCGCAGCGACGACCGGCCAGGAGGCCGGCGCTGCGCCAGCGATCGTGACTGCCGGCGCGCCCCTCCTCTCCATCCGCGATCTCAAGGTGGTCTTTGGGCGCGGCCGCGCGGCGCGGACAGTGGTGCACGATGTCTCCTTCGCGCTTGAACCGGGGGAGACCCTGGCGCTGGTGGGGGAAAGTGGCAGCGGTAAGACGCTGACGGGCAAGGCCGCGCTGCAGCTCTTGCCACCGGGCGCGCGGGTCACTGGCGGCCAGGCGCTTTACGCCGGACCCAAAGGCGAGATCGACCTGCTCAAATGCTCGACGCCCAAGATGCGGGCGTTGCGCGGCACCGATATCGCGATGATCTTCCAGGAGCCCCTGAGCGCGTTTTCGCCGCTCCATCGCACGGGCGATCAGATTGCCGAGGTGCTGCGGATCCATGGCAAGAGCGCGGGGACTGCGCGCAAACGGACGCTCAAGACCCTCGAAGAGGTTGGATGCCCGGACCCCGAGCGGGTTTGGCGCGCCTATCCCTTCGAGCTTTCCGGCGGGCTTCGGCAGCGGGCGATGATCGCGATGGCGATGGTGGGCGAGCCGCGCCTGGTCGTCGCGGACGAGCCGACCACGGCGCTCGATGTGACGACCCAGGCAGTCGTGCTTGATCTGATCAAATCGCTGGCCAAGTCACGCGGCCTGGCGACGGTGCTGATCACCCATGATCTGGGTGTGGTGGCCAATATGGCCGACAGCGTGGTGGTGCTGCGCCAAGGCGAGGTAGTCGAGCGCGGGCCGGCAGAGGCGGTGCTCAGCGCCCCGGGCCATGCCTATACGCGCCGCCTGATCGCCGCCGCGCCGCAGGTGCCCGAGGTCTGCGCCAAGCATCAAGAGGGTTCCGGCGACATCATCCTCGCGATCCGCGGGCTCTCCAAGACCTATCCGGGCAAGCGCCGGATGATCGGACGCAACGATCCGCTGGTGAAAGCGGTCTCGAACTTTAACCTCGACATCGGGCGCGGCGAGACGGTTGCCGTGGTCGGTGAGAGCGGGTCGGGCAAGTCCACGGTGGCCAAGCTCGTGTTGCGCGCCGTGCAGCCGGACAAGGGCGCCGAGATCACCTTCCGTCCCCGCTTCGGCGAGATGATGAACGTCATGACGCTCGATCGCGCCGGCCTCACCGCCTATCGCCGCCAGGCCCAGATGGTGTTTCAGGACCCGTTCGGCGCGCTCTCACCGCGCATGAGCGTGCAGGACATCCTGACCGAGCCGATGGAAGTGCATGGGATCGGTACGCGCAAACAGCGCCGGGCCGAGGCTGCGCGGCTGATGGGGCAGGTCGGTCTGCCGCCGGAACATCTCGGCCGGTTCCCGCATGCCTTCTCGGGCGGACAACGCCAGCGCATCGCGATCGCCCGGTCGCTGATCCTGGAGCCCGAACTTCTGATCTGCGACGAGCCGACTTCCGCACTCGATGTGAGCGTGCAGGCGGAGGTGTTGGATCTGCTCGACGCGCTGAAGGACAGTTTCGGCCTCTCCTATCTCTTCATCAGCCACGACTTGGCCGTGGTCGCGCGCCTGGCGGATCGCGTTCTGGTCATGCGGCGCGGGCGCGTGGTGGAGCAGGGCCCGGCCGAGGCGATTTTCCGCGATGCCCGCCACCCCTACACCAAGGCGCTGATGGCGGCCTCGCCCGAGCCGAGCCTCGATCATAAGCTGAACCTGAAATTGGTGGCCGCAGGCGCCGGTGAACCGGAGGAATGGCCTTCGCCCTTCGGCTATCAGGGCGATGATGCGCCCGGGATGATTACTGTTGGGCCCGGACACGAGGTGAGGTGCGCCGCATGATCGCGATCCTGTCGAAGACGCTGGCGGTCGCCCTGATGCTCGCAGCGCTACCGGCCTCTGCCCAGATCGAGACCGCGTCGCTCGAGGGAGCGGTTGGCGAAGGTCGACTGCCGCCCGTGGCGGACCGCCTGCCGGCCGAGGCTCTGGTCGTCGATCTTGCCGCCAAGGGGCGCGAGCCGGGGCGCCATGGGGGCCGCATCACGACCTTCGTGAGCCGCGCGAAGGATGTCCGCTACATGGCCGCCTGGGGCTATGCGCGCCTTGTCGGCTACAATGATCGTTATGAGCTGACGCCCGATATCCTGCGCGATGTGGCGGTCAGCGCCGATGGCACGACCTACACCCTGCATCTGCGCGAGGGGCATCGCTGGTCCGATGGCGCGCCCTTCACCACCGAGGATTTTCGGTTCTGGTGGGAGGATGTGGCGAACAACCCTGAGATCTCGCCCAAGGGCCCGCCGGTTGAGCTGCTGGTCAAGGGCGAGCCCCCGCGTGTGACGGTGATCGACGCGACGACGATCGAGTTCGCCTGGCCGATGCCGAACCCGCGCTTCCTGCCTTCGCTGGCCCAGGCGCGGCCGATCTATATCTACCGCCCCGCCCATTACCTGCGGAACTACCACGCCGACTTCATGCCCATGGACGAGCTGAAGCCGAAGATGGAGGAGGCGAAGGCGCAGAACTGGGCCGCCCTCTTCAATCGGCGCGACAACCAGTATCGCTTTGATAATCCAGAGCTGCCGGTGCTGCAGCCCTGGGTGAATATCTCCATGAAGAACAGCCAGCGCTATACGCTGGTGCGCAACCCGTTCTACCACCGCGTCGACACGGAGGGGCGGCAGTTGCCTTACGTGGACGTCGTCGAGATGGAGATCGCGGCGGCGGGCCTGATCGCGGCGAAGGCGACGCGGGGCGAGGCGGATCTGCAAAGCCGCGGTCTTAGTTTCGCCGATGCGCCGGTGCTGCAGCAGGGGGCCTGGGACGGGGAGTTTCGTACCGCACTCTGGCGCTCCGGCGCGGCCTCCGAGATCGCAATCTATCCCAATCTCAACTACGCCGATCCGGTCTGGCGCGCGGTGATCCAGGACGTGCGGTTCCGCCGTGCCTTGAGCCTCGCGATCAGCCGCAAGGCGATCAACAAGGTGCTGTATTTCGGGCTCGGTGCCGAGCGGGCGACTGCCGCGCTGGAGGAGAGCCCCTTCTACGATCCTGAGCACGCCACGGCCTATGCCCATTTCGATCTCGAGGCGGCGAACGGGCTTCTCTATGAGATGGGGCTGACGGCGCACAACGCCGCCGGCGTGCGCCTGCTGCCCGATGGCCGGCCCATGGAGGTGATCATCGAGACCGCCGGTGAGCGGCCGGAGGAGGAGGATGCTCTCCAAATCGTCGCCGCCACCTGGGCCAAGATCGGGGTCCGCCTGCTTGTGAAGCCGCTCGACCGCGACATCCTGCGTGCCCGCGCCTATGCCGGGCGCTCCATGATGGTCAGCTGGTGGGGGTGGAACAATGGCGTGCCCACAGCCGACAGTGCACCGGATGAGATCGCGCCGGTCACGCAGGCCTCCTACTACTGGCCGAAATGGGGTCAGCACTACCAGACCAAGGGTGCCGCCGGCGAAGCGCCGAACCTGCCGGAGGCGCAGCGCCTGCTCGAGCTCTATACCGCCTGGTCGACGGCTGCGACCAAGGCCGAGCGTGCCGAGGCCTGGCGTGAGATGCTGGCCATCCACGCCGATCAGGTCTTCTCCATCGGCACCGTCGCGCGCGCGCCCGTTCCCATCGTCTCCGGTGAAGGTCTGCGCAATGTACCGGCAGAGGGCCTTTACGCCTGGGACCCGGGCGCACAGCTCGGCGTGCACCGGATCGATGAGTTCTGGTTCGCCGATGAGGACGACCGGGCCGCCTCTCTCGACGACAAGGCGCTGAAGGCGGCGATGGACGAGATGCTGGCGGGTGCGGCGCCGGAGGCGCAGCCCCGATGATCGGCTATCTCTTCCGGCGCCTGATGACGATGGCGGTCACGCTCGCGGCCATCTCCGCGCTGGTCTTCATCATCATCAACCTGCCGCCCGGGAACTATATGACCAACGCCATCGCGGAGATGCGGGCGACGGGTGAGGATGCGGGTGTACAGAAGGCCGAGGCCTTGATGGCCGAATATGCCCTCGACCGCCCGATCTGGGAGCAATACCTGATCTGGGTCGGTGCCTGGCCGGGGCCGAACGGGTTTTCGGGCCTCCTGCAGGGCAACTTCGGCTGGTCTTTCGAGCTGAACCGTCCTGTTGCGGATGTGGTGGGCGAGCTGGCTTGGCTGACGGTCGCAGTCAACCTGGCGGCGCTCGTCTTCGTCTATGTCGTGGCCCTGCCGCTCGGCACCATCGCAGCCGTGAAGGCCAATTCCTTCATCGACTACATTGCGAGCTTTCTCGGCTACATCGGTTTGGCGACACCGAATTTCCTGCTCGCGTTGATCATGCTGTTCTATGGCGCGCAGTATTTCGACATCCCCATCGGCGGGCTGATGAGCCGAGAGTTCGAGGGTCAGCCCATGTCCTGGGCGAAGGCGGCGGACATCGGCATGCATCTGATCGTGCCCACCATCGTGATCGGCACCTCGGCGGCCGCGGCGGTGATGCGGCGGCTGCGCGCGAACCTGATGGATGAGTTGAACAAACCCTATGTCGAGACCGCCCGCGCGAAGGGCTGCTCGGCGACGCGACGGATCACACGGTATCCGCTGCGCATGGCGCTCAATCCCTTTGTCGCCGATATCGGCAACCTCGCGCCCCAGCTCGTCTCGGGCTCGGTGATGATCTCGGTGGTGATGAGCCTGCCGACGCTGGGCCCGATCCTGCTGCAAAGCCTGCGCAGCCAAGACATCTTCATGTCCGGCTTCATCCTGCTCTTCGTCTCGGGGCTGACGCTCGTGGGGATGCTGATCTCCGACATCCTGCTCGCGATCCTCGATCCTCGCATCCGTTCCGGGAAGGCCGCCGCATGAGCCTGGTTGATCGGGAGCATTACGTCGCCGAGGATCGTTCCCATGACGAGGCCGCGGCTCGCGCGACGCTCGACCGTGCGGATCTTGACGCACCGACGCGCGTCCTCGTCTGGCGCCGCTTCCGCCGGCATAAGCTCGGGCTTCTCTGTTTCCTGATCCTCGCGGTCGGCTATGCGGTGCTGCCCTTCATCGAAGTCTTCGCGCCCTACAGCCCGAACAGCTTTAACGAGGACGCTATCTACGCGCCGCCGCAGCCGCTGCATCTCTATCGCGACGGGGAGTTCGTGGGTCTCCATACCTTCCCGACGGCGACGGTATACGACATGACCACCGGGCTCGTGCACGCCGAGACGGACTTCACGCGCCCTTTGCCCGTGCCGACGTTCCAGAACTGTGGCGAGACCTATCGGCTGCTGGGGCTGATCGAGAGCAATTGGCGCGTGATCTGCGCGCCGGAGGGGGGCGAGCTTTTCATCGCCGGCTCCGATCGGCTGGGCCGCGATATCCTCTCTCGCATGATCTATGGCGCCCGGCTTTCCATGACGATCGGGCTGATCGGCGTCGCAGTCTCCTTCGCCATCGGCCTGCTTTTGGGCGGTATGGCGGGGTATTTCGGGGGCTTGATCGACGCCGCCGTCTCCCGCGCCATCGAGATCTTCCGCTCGCTGCCGGAGCTTCCCATCTGGCTCGCCCTGTCGGCTGCAGTACCGGTCTCTTGGTCGCCCGTCGCGGTCTTCTTCATGATCTCGATCATCCTCGGCCTGCTCGATTGGCCCGGCCTCGCCCGCGCGGTGCGATCCAAGTTTCTGGCACTGCGGGAGGAGGAGTATGTGCGTGCTGCCGAGCTGATGGGCGCCTCGCCGCGCCGGATCATCTGGCGACATATGACGCCCAATTTCATGTCCCATCTGATCGCCTCGGCCTCGCTCTCGATCCCGGCGATGATCCTCGGCGAGACGGCGCTCTCCTTCCTCGGCCTTGGCCTGCGCCCGCCGGCGGTCAGCTGGGGGATGATGCTGAACGACGCGCTCAATCTCTCGGCCGTCGAGCTCTATCCCTGGCTGCTCCTGCCCATGGTCCCGGTGATCGTGGCTGTGCTCGCCTTCAGCTTCGTGGGTGATGCGCTGCGCGACGCGCTCGATCCCTACTCATGAGCCCTCCCCTGAGGGGGGCGCCCAAACTGGCCGCATCGCTCGCTGAGGCCGTTGCCCGGGCGGGCCTGCGCGATGGTGCCACGGTCTCCTTCCATCATCATCTGCGAAACGGGGACGCGGTTATGGCCGCTGTGCTTTCGGCGCTGTCTGCCGCCGGCCTCAAGGGTCTCCGCTTTGCCCCCTCCTCCCTTTTCCCGGTGCATGCGTCCCTGGCCTCTTTCGTCGAGGATGGGACCATCGGGGCGATCGAGACGGCTTTCATAACCGGTCCTTTCACCGAGGTGGCCGCTGCAGCAGCGGCCAGTGGGCAGCTGCCCCCCATCCGCCTCAGCACCCATGGCGGTCGGGCGGCAGCGATCCGGGACGGCTCACTGCGCATCGATGCGGCCTTCGTCGCGGCCCCGGCGGCGGATGCGGACGGCAATGCGACGGGCACGCTCGGCCCCAACGCGTGCGGCGCGCTCGGCTATCCGATGGTCGATGTGCGCCATGCGGGCCATACCGTGATCGTCACGGACCATCTTGTGCCCTATCCCTGCCTGCCGGCCATAATCGGGGCTGAGGATGTCGACACCGTGGTCGTCGTGCCCTCCATCGGGGATGCTGACGGTATCCTCTCGGGCACGACACAGCAGGCGACCGACCCTGCCGATCAAGCCTTGGCCAAGCGCGCGGCCGCCCTCGTCGCCGCCTCCGGCCTTCTCGTGGACGGATTTTCGTTTCAGACGGGCGCGGGCGGCATTTCGCTGGCGACGGCGGAGGCCGTGGGGCAGCTGATGGCTGAGCGCGGGGTCAGCGGCAGCTTCGCCTCGGGCGGGATCACGGCGCTGCTCGTCCGGCTCCATGAGGCGGGGCTCTTCAGGGCGTTGCTTGACGTTCAGTGCTTCGATCTCGACGCGGTGCAGAGCCTTGCGCGCAACCCCGACCATCAGGTGATCTCGGCGGCGGCCTATGCGGCGCCTGGGCCGCGCCGCGCGGTGGTCGACCGCCTCGATGCTGTGATCCTGGGGGCGGCCGAGGTTGATCGCGCCTTCAACGTCAACGTCACGCGCGCGGCGGATGGCAGGATCATCGGCGGCTCGGGCGGGCATGCGGACACGGCGGCGGGCGCGCGCTTGGCCATCGTGACGACGCGGCTGACGGCGCGGGGGTTTGCGAAGATCGTCGAACGCTGCGGCTCTATCACCACCCCGGGTGGGAGCATCGACGCAGTGGTGACCGAGGCCGGCATCGCCGTCCATCCCGCCCGTCCTGAGCTTGCCGACCGCGCCCGGGCGGCAGGCCTGCCGCTGACGAGCATCGACGATCTGGCCCGAGCGGCCAGTGC
>JBCCLX010000071.1:0-14001 GCA_039026635.1 Pseudomonadota bacterium | reverse complement strand
TGAGCACGACCGCATAGAGCAGAAGACCGAGGACGGTGCCGGACCAGCCATGGACGGCGACAAGTCGCTTCGTGCGCGTTTGATCAAGCGCGATCATGACCCGCCTCCGACTAGGGCCTGTGCGACGAAGGCCAGGTTCACAATCGTCCCGGCGACAAACACGACCACCATTCTGAACGGTCGCGTCTCCATCACCGCGTAGAAAAAGATGAGCGCCCAAGTCGCGGGGAAGAGAACGATCGGGATCACCAGATGGTCGATGCCGGCCGCGCCCTCCGGCAGCCAGATAGGCATGGCTGCTGTCGCCAAAAGGGCCAGGATCACCGTGACCGGGCCGCCAAGGATCCAGCGTACGAGGGCTGGCCGGGCCTCAATCGCCTCGCGCGCCCTTCCGAAATGTTCGGCAATCGACGTCAAATCCGCTGCCCTCACTTCTTGAATTCTTGGGTCGACAGAAGTCGAAGATCTCTGAGCGCGACCTGTACCCGACCGGTTCAATCGGAAAAATCACGCGCTGCGTCAAGCTGTCCTCGCACGCGCAGCACCATCCCAAGTGGTCTTCGATGTGCTGGATGCTACCAATGAGGGCCTATTTTCATTCCACGGAAATTCGTGTCGCTTTTGACGCATTCGATCGCGCACCGATCTCTCGACGACGGATCCGCTCGGGCACGCCGGGTGGCGTCACTGGATTGCCAGACGTCAGCAGACGCAGTCGATCCTCGCGGTTAGCCATGGGAGCAGCGCGCCGGGGCGCGATTGACGCGGCCGGCTTGGCGCGCCCATATCTGGTATCCACGACGCCCAGCCAACCAGCCACGCGGTCGTACTCCTCCAGAGAGCGGTTGGCATGGCGCAGCACCCTGAATTCTCCGAAAGACGCGCCGCACGTGGTGCCCGGTGAGGCAGAGGTCCGCCCATCCGGCAGGGATCGGCCCCGCATCCGGCGACGGCCGATCGCCCGCCTCGCTCTCCGATCTCTATCGCGCCCATTGGCACGATCTGCGCCGCTTCGTTGCCGCCCGCTTCGGCGCGGGCCCGCCGGAACCCGATGAGGTGGCGCAACGTGCCTTTGAGCGGCTCGCCATGCGCGAGGATCTCGCCGATATCCAGGAGCCCATGGCCTTCCTACGGGTGACGGCGACCAACATCGTTCTCTCGGAAAAGCGCAGCCATTCCGTTCGTGATCGAAACCAGGCCGCGGTGGCGCAGCGCTATGGCGCGACGGAGGGTGACGATCTGACGCCTGAGCGCGTCTTATTGGCACGAGAGCAGATCGCCATCGTCCACGGAGCTTTCACCGCCATGCCCACGCGGCGCCGCCGAGTCATCATCCTGCACAAGATCTATGGCCTGAGCTTTGCCGAGATCGCTCGGCGCCTCGGCCTTTCTCAGACTGCCGTGAAGAAGCATGCCGCCCGGGCCATGGCGGATCTCGACGCGGCCCTCGCCGACGCGGAGTGAGCGCCATGAGACGGCGGGTAGACCGTGCACCCGAGGCCATCCGACAAGCCGCTCATAACTGGCATAGTCGGGTTATGGCCGGGCCGTTGAGCGCGCGGGAGGACGATCAGCTTGAGCAGTGGTTGTCGGCCGATCCCATGCACCGGGCGGCCTATGATCGTGCGGTGCGCCTCTGGGCAGAGATGGCGACATTGCGCCCGCGAGAGCTGCCCGCGGAGGCCCTGGCGCCACTCCCCCGGGAGCGGATGCTGGTCTGGATCCGAGCAGGATGGTGGCCCTGGACGCGCCGGCTGTGCACCGCTGCGGCCCTCACGATGCTTGCCCTCCTCATCCTGCCCCCTGGCGCCCTCGATCCGCTGCGAGAGCACCATAAAGCCGATGTGGCCGAGCTTCGGGAGGTCGCGCTCGAGGATGGCAGCCGCGTGACCCTCGGTGCCCAGGCCCATATCGCCACGCGGCTCGAAGGGGAGAGGCGCCATGTCGACCTCCTCGCCGGTGAGGCGTTCTTCGCGGTCACCCATGACCCCAAGCGCCCCTTTGTGGTGAGGGTGGGAGAGACGGAGATCACGGTCGTCGGAACCGCCTTCGACCTCCGCCGGCGCGGCGATGGCCTGCGCCTCGGCGTGGCTGAGGGGGCGGTTCGGGTCCGTCATCCGGGACGAGGCGATGAGCCGCTGGCAGAGCTCGGCGCGGGTGAGGGAATTGCAGTGAGCGCGACGGGGCGGGCGCAACCGATTGCCGGAGAGGATCTGGCCGCCCTCGGCGCCTGGCGTCGCGGACGGCTCGTCTACAAAGGGGCACCTCTCTCAGAGGTGATCGCCGATGTGAACCGGTACAGCGAGACCTGGTTCCTGCTCGGCGATCCGCAGGTCGCCGCGCTGACGATCACCGCCTCCTTCGATGCCACGAATATCGAAGGGATGATCGCCACATTGACGGATGCCCTGCCGATCTCGGTCTGGCGACCGGTGGGGGCGGTCGCGGTGATTGGAAGTACCAGCGCGCGCGATCGCGATTAGTCGACAAATTTGATTGAATTTTCCAATCATTGGGTGCCGATTGAGGCACCGAAGGCGTCTCCCTGTCGAAAGCGGCCAAAGCGACCGCACCGAACAGGGGACAGCAATGCACATGACATCCCGGCGCAAGCCCGAGCGCAGGGCGCGGTTCTGCAACATGGCCGTGGCGCTCTGCCTGGTCGCCGCACCGTTGGGCGCGCCGCGCTTTGCCGCCGCAGAAGCCACCACGCCTGTGCAGATCGACCTGCCGGCGCAGTCGCTGCGTCAGTCCCTGCTCGACCTGGCCAACCGCACCGGCGTCAACATCATCGCCTCGGACGCGCTCGTGGCAGGGCTCTCGGCCGGTGCCGTCTCTGGCGTTCTCACGGCCGAAGAAGCGGTCGCACAGCTCTTGTCGGGCACGGGCCTCTCGGCGCGCGCGTCGGGCAGCGACAGCCTGATCATTGAGACATCGCCCGACGCCTCTTCGGCAGACGACAGCGGGGCGCTCCTGCTGAACGAGCTCACAGTCACGGCCCGCCGCTTCGAGGAGACGCTGCAGGACGTGCCCGGCTCGGTCTTCGTGCTGCCCGACGTCGAGATAGAGCGCTCGAACATCACCGATCTCGACGACATCTTCTTACGCACACCCAACGTGAACGTGGTCGAGCGCGGGTCGCCGACCACTGGCGATATCTCGATCCGGGGTATCTCGAACCAGATTGGCGACACGGGGACGGGCCCGACCAACGGCATCTATGTGGACGAGATCATCCTCAACCCCACCGGGCGGAGAATCGGTACCGATCCGGCGCTCTTCGATCTGGAGCGGGTCGAGGTGCTCTACGGCCCGCAGGGCACGACCTTCGGGCGCGGCACCATCGGGGGCGCCATTAACTATGTCACCAAGAAGCCCACGGCCGAGTTCGAGGCGAGCCTGGAAGCCGAGCTCGGCAGTGACCCTGACGGGCGCCTGCGCGGTGTGATCAACGGCGCCGTGCTGGGCGAGGACCTGCTGAATGCGCGCCTCTCCTTCTTTGGCCAAGCGGCCGACGGCTATTTCGACACGCCCAATCTCGACGAGGAGCAGGGCCTCGACAGCAGCGATTACGGCGTGCGCCTGGCGCTCCGTTCCCAACCGACGAGCCGCCTGACCCTGGACCTGACCGGCAGCTATGAGCGCAACAACTACACCGACACCATTCAGGCGACGTTGGACAGCATCGAGGACGAAGATCTCGTCTATCTGCCCAACGAGAAGGGGGACCTCTCGGCCGATCGCTTTCTGACATCCTTCCGCGCCGAGTATGACACGGGCTTCGGCACCGCAACCTCGCTCACCTCGTTCTTCATGGTCGAGGACGGCGGCGTCAGCGATGGCGATATCTCCGCCCTAGATGCGCTGACCTTCGATGCAGAGGCAAAGACCCGCTCGATCGCGCAGGAATTCCGTTTCAACTCCGCGACCTTCGACGTGCCTGTCCTTGGCCAGACAAGCTTTATCCTGGGCACCAATTTCAGTTTCAATCGCGACGAAACCACTTTCGCCCAGATCGCCGAAGACGAGCTCGTCTTCGGCCCCCCGCTGATCCCGTTCTTGTTGCCGGTCGTCGGCACCAACACGTTCTCGACCGAGCGAGAGATTTCCAACTTCGCGGTCTTTGGCGATGCGATCTTCGAGCCCGTCGAGGGGCTCGAGTTTGGCGTTGGCGCCCGGTTCACGGTGGATCGCGTGAAGGTGGTCGACGATCCCGCCGTGGTGACCGGGAATTTCGGCCTTGTCGTCCCTCCGGGCCCGGGTTTTTCCGCCAGCGAGACCTTCAGCGGTTCTTCCCCCAAGGGCAGCGTCAAGTATGACTGGACCGATAACTTCAGCACCTATGTCGTGATCTCCACCGGCTATCGCTCGGGCGGGTTCAACGCGCTCGCGCCGACCGAAGAGTTGCTCACCTTCGACGAGGAGAAGGCGATCAACTACGAGGGCGGCTTCCGGTCCTCCTGGCTGGACGGCGACCTGAGCGTGAATGCCAGTGCCTTCGCCATCTACTACAAGGACATGCAGGTCTTCACGACGGGGATCAGCCTGTCGAACCCCGTCACGGTGATCCAGAACGCTGCCAAGGCGCGGAGCCTGGGCGCCGAGATCTCGATCCAGGCGCGCCCGGTCGAGGGGCTCTTCCTGGGCGTGGACTATGGACTGGCCAAGACCAAGTACATCGAGTTCGTGGACGAACTGGTCGGCGCAGACCGAACCGGCCAGCGACTGCCGAACGCCCCGACGCATACGCTGAACGTCATCTCAGACTATTCGCTGCCCGTGCTGGACGACAGGGCCGACGCGTTCCTGCGGGGCGAATACAGCTATACGAGCACCGTTGCCGACGGCGACGGCTTCCAGGACCGGCACCTGATCAACCTGCGCAGCGGGCTGCGCGCCGAGAATTACGAGGTGGAGGTATTCGTCGAGAACCTGTTCGACGAGGTCTATCGCAGTGGCTCATCCTCTGCGTTCATCGCCGACCTTTTCGGCCGGCCCCGCCATGGCGAGGTTGGCAAGACGCGGCGCTTCGGCATCCGTGGCCGGATCCTCTTCTGAAGCGCAAACGGACGAGCGCGCCGCTGCTCCTGCCCGCGCCCCGCAACAGGATCGCTCAGAACCGGATCTGAGCGATCACGCCGAAGGTCCGCGGGGGGCCGGCATAGAAATTTGCAACCCGGGTCGCTTCCGCCGCCTGGAACACCGTGTAGTCCTTGTCGAAGATGTTGTCGGCGAAAGCGAAAACGCTGAACCTCTCGGTCTCATAGCCCAGTCGCGTGTTGACGAGGAAACGGCTGTCGGTGCGTGCGGAGGGGGTATTTTGGGCGTCCGAGAAGGCGCCGCCCGTGTAGCTGGCATCGACGCCGAGGAAGATCCCGTTCTCGAAGCTGTATTCCGCCCCAAAGCTCGCCGTCCACTTCGAGGCGAGCGCAAACTCGTTGCCGCCAAGCTGCTCGCCGTTGGAAACGAAGTCCTGAAACTCCGTGTCCACATAGGCCAGACCCCCGAAGACCTCGAGACCGGGCAGCGGCGTCGCGCGAATGTCCAGCTCGCCCCCGAAGGAACGCGACTGGCCGGCATTCTGGATCTCGAAGTCGTTTGGAAAGTCGCTCAGGATCACATTGACCTGCTGGTCGCGAAACTGCGTGAAGAAGGCATTTGCGTTCACCGTCAGCCGTCGATCGAACCATTCCGAGCGCAGGGCAACCTCGTAGTTGTTGGTGAACTCCGGGTCGAACTCGACGAGTTCCGCACGGGCGATGTTGAGACGCGCGCCGCCTGCGCGATAGCCGCGCTGGAAGGTGAAGCCGAGGCTCAGATCATCCGTGAAGTCATAGATGAAGCCGGCTTTCGGCAACCAGGCATCATAGGTGGCCGAGGTCTCGGTCAGGCCTGGCTCCGGTAGAAAGGCCAGGAAGGGGGGGAAGTTGGTCTCGATCGTGGAGAGCACGGTCTCCTCGGCCTCCTCCCGGTCGTATCGGAAGCCGGCGATCACGCTGAGGCCGCCATAGACCTCCGCCTCGACCTCCGCGAAAGCCGCGTAGTTCGTGATATCATTCGTGCTGTCGGCCGACACATCGATGGTCACGCCAGGGGGCGCTGTGGGTGCCAGGAGGGTGGCCGGGCTCACCGCACCGCTGAAGACATCGCTCTTGATCCGGGTGTAGAACCCGCCCAGCACGGCGCGCACCCGCTCGCCATCGTAAACGAGACGCAGCTCCTGCTCGAAGGAGCTCCCATCCTCGGTCCGCTCGCCGATGCCGCTCTCCACTTCCGTGCTGTCGACGTCGAATTGGTACTTGCTATCGGTCGTGAAATAGGTGGTTTCCGAGGCGATGCTCAGCTGGTCGCTAAAGTCGTAGCTCAGGCGTGCATTGCCGGAGAGCAGGTCGCTTTCGTAGAACTCAGGAAAGTCGTTGAAGGTCGCGCGGCGGTCCGGAAACTCGGAGCCTGCGATCCCTTCGAAGGATCCCTGCTCGGAGCGAAAGGCAGTGAACTTGAAGACGGCCGAGAAGTCGTCGATCGGATCGAACCTGAGGCCGGCGCGAAACGTGGAGGTATCGTTCTTGTCCTGATCGTCAGTTAGCAGGGTCAGGTTCTCGGTGAAGCCGTCGAAGCGCTCGATATCGGCGGAGAGGCGCAGCGCGACCGTCTCATCGATCACGGGCAGGTTCGCCGCGAAGGAGCCGCTGAAGAAATCGCCGTTCCCCGCGCCCGCGCGCAGCTTGAACTCCTGATCATAGGTTGGATCGGCTGAGCGGACGACGACGGCGCCCGCCAGGGCGTTGCGTCCCGTCTGTGTCGATTGCGGGCCGCGCAGGACCTCGACTTGCTCCAGATCCCAGGTAGAGAAGTTGGTGTTGTTGATGACAGTGAGGTTCGAGACGCGGGCGCCGTCGACAACGGTGGTGACCGTCGCCGCCCCGCCGTCGAAAGAGGGACCGCCGCTGGTGACGCCGCGGATGGCGAAATCCGTATTGAACGAGGTGGTGACGCCCGGTGTTCGCTCTGCGATGCCGTTGAGATCCGTGTCGCTTCGCCGCTCGAGCGACTCGCCGGTGATGACGGCAACCGAGGTCTGACTTTCCTGCAGTGTCCGGGTTTGCAGCTCACCCTCGACCACGATCTGGTCGAGCATGATGGGGCCTTCGTCGGCGATGCTCTGAGAGGCGGTGATGACAACGCCATCCTGGCCAAGAGCGCTCGGCGCGAGGCCCGTACCAGCGAGCATCACCTGCAGCGCCTCGGTCGGTGTCATCATCCCCTGGACGGCCGCGCTGGTCTTGCCGGCCACAAGATCGCTGCGGACGGAGACCTGCAGCGCCGTCTCGTCGCTCAGTTCCGCCAGCGCTCTGCTGAGGGCCTGGGCCGGCACGTCGATCACCAGGCGTTCCTCGGCGCCCGCTCCCGTGGTCCCCGCCATCGTCACACCCGCTATCGTGAGCGAGAGAACCAGCGCCGCCTCTTCGCGAAATGTCTTCTGAGCCATGATCTGTCCCTCGCTACGACGCTCATTTCGGCGTCCTCGCGGCAGATAACGAAGGAGGCTTCAGGATATTCAGGGGCGGCAGGTCAGTTTTCTTCGGCAACGCTGATCAGGGTGACGATGGGCGCGGCAGAGATCACCCCGGCGCCGGCGGCCGCGGCGAGATTGCGGAGCGCGGAGGCCGGGCGCGTGAGATCGAAGCGACCGTTGACGCGGATCTCTGCGAGTGCGTCGTTGAGGATGACGACATCGCCGGGGATGCGCCGGTCTAGCGTGGCGGCGACCTCTGCCAACGTCATGCCATCGACGATCAACTCGTCGTCGCGCCAGGCCGCGACCGCTGCTGGGTCCACCCTGTCCATGCGCATCTCGCCATCCGCGCCAACGACCAATCGATCTCCTGCGACCAGCCGCTGTTCCGGGCCCTCGCCCCGGACCGCCACCACCCCTTCGAGGACCGTGATCGCCTGCGCGCCCTCGAGATGGGCGGTCTCGAAGGCCGTGCCGATGGCCTGCACCTCGAGCGTGCCGAGTGACACGATGAATGGGCGCTGATCGCGGATGACGTCGAAGAAGGCCGCACCCTCGAGGAGCCGGACGCGCCGTTCCGGCCCCTGGGTCTCGTCGATAAGCGCCGTTGCCGCGTCGAGATGGACGCGGTCATCCGACGCGAGAAACGCCTCCACCGGCGTCCGCCCGCTCGAGAGATCCGCCATCGTGTAGTTCAGAAGGGTGCCGCCGCTGTGGTAGGCGGCGGCTGCGAGGATGAAGAGCAGGAGCAGGGGCGCGATGCGCCGCGCCCTGGGCGCCGGCTCCGGCTGTGGGCCACTTGCCGCCCAGACCTTGCAGATATGGCGATAGGCGCGCTGCTGATCCGGCCCCCGCGCCAGGAAAGCATCCCGCTCGGCCAGGAGGCCGGTGTCCTGCGGCAGCTGCGTGAGGCGAAGATGGATGTCCATCGCCTCTTCGAGCAGACGCTGCCAGTCGTCGCGGTTCATGCAAGCCATCCCGTCAGCGGGTCCCCCGCTCTCACAGGATAACGGATAGAGCGCTGAGACGTTCAGTCATCACGCCGTCACTCGTCCACGCGCAGCGCGATGTGGAGAAGGGCGTTGCGCACGAGCTGATGGGCGCGGGAGGGCACGATGTCGAGCCGCTCGCCGATTTGCGCATAGGTGAGCCCGTCCAAGCGGTGCATGCGGAAGGCGGCCAGCGTCCGCTCCGGCAGCTCTTCCAGGGCTGCGACCACCTGCTCGATTGTCTCCCGCGCGATGTAGTGCCGCTCCGTATCGGGTGCGGCATCGGGCTCGGGCGCGCCGAACTGAAGATATCGCCACTCGACGCGTTGCCGGCGATAGCGGTCCCGCGCGAGGTTGAGGACGATACGCTTCAGGATCGGACCCGCGCGGTGCTGCGGATAGGCGCGCGTGCTCCAAACGAGCCAGCTGTCCTGCACAAGCTCTTCGGCGATGGAGCGGTTGCCGACGACCGCATTCGCGAGCGCGATGAGATCACGCCGCCGCGTGATAAAGGTCTCCAGCGCTCTTCCGCCCTGACGCGCCACGCCCGACACACTCCATTCCAATAGAGAGAGCCTGGCTGGACGCGGGTCGTTGCTTGGCGCTGTGAGCGTGGCACCGGCGGGCGGCCCGACACAAGGTGTCCTGGACGACTGATGCGTGCCGTGCGCTGATTTCGCCCCGAATAATCGCTCGACGGGCGATGGTATCGCGAGATGGAAGGCAATGGGGCGCCTGCCGCGCATCCCAGGACCTTTCTCATCCGCTGGCGTTCACCGCGATCTCGGGCCGTACGATCAGCGGGCCAAGGTTTTCGAGGACCGAGCGCGCGTCATAGGCCGCAGGATCATCCGCGGGCTTCTCGCCGTCGAAGACGAGGATGTTGGCGAAGGCCTCATAACGGGTGATGGGACGGGCCGTGGAGCTCGCGCCGAAGCCGCCGAAATAGCCGTGCCGAAAACCGGAGCGATAGAAGAACGGGCCGAAGCCGGTGGAGCCAAAGCCCGTGGAGAAAGAGCGGAAGCGGGTCTCTGCCTCGGTGTCCTTATCCGCCACGATGAACCAATCCTTGTCCGCGGCCAGCGTCACCTCAGCCGCGCGATAGAGGAGATAGGTTTCCACCGTGTCGCGGGACGTGCGCGTATTGCCCGCGAAGCTCACCTGATAGCGGTTCGTCTCAACCGGGCGATCCGCGTACCCCTCACGCTCGAGCGCGGGGGCATAGCGCGTCGGTTCCGTACAGGCGGCGAGCCCGACAAGGGCGATGGCCAACGCCGCCATGAGGCCTGGGGATCTAGAACGCATCGCGATGCTCCTTTGCAATTGCATTCCATATAGCAAAGGTGCGCGCGTCCTGCGCGGGTCTAATCCCCGCAGCGACGCGATTGTGACGACGCGCTATGCGACCGGCTCTAAGGCCTCGACACGGGCCATATCCTCCGAAAGGAGCACGGTCGCCGCCACCAGGGGCTCAGGGCTGTGACCGCTGCAGACCATCATGGCATTCAGCGTCGCCTCCGCAGGCCGATCGCGACGTAGCGCATGGAGGATGAAGAGGAACTGGCGCTCCTCCGCCGTGATCTTCTCCCGGCAGCAGGGGCAGTCCGGATTGATGAAGCTGAAGTCGAACATCCGCGTGCTGCGCAAAACCTGGATCGTGCTCAGGATGCGGTAGGCGAGCGCTGCGCCCTGGGGGCCGAAGAAGCGATCCGCCTGCGTAAAGGCCCCGATCCAGCCATGCCGTTCGGGCGCTGAAAACGCGCTGAAAAACCGCCGTGCGATATCGAGGACCGCGCGTTCGGCATCGTCGAAGGGGTAATTGCCGATCCAGTCATCGACGGTGTTGCACGAACGATCAGCAGGGTCTTTGTGCTCGCCCATCTCGGCGCTCCCTTTCATCTCCCAGGTTACGAGGCTACCGGGCGAGCACCGAAAGGGGCCGGCTGGGTTCTGATAGTTGACTAGATTAGTCGGAATTGGTCAATCTCAGCTTTTGGCAAGTCCTGAAATGCCACGAATGCGCTCAACCGCTGGCCTTTGTGTGGGCCGGGCGCCGAGCGCGCTCGCCATTTCGATTTGTTGCCATCGGCAACTGTTTGAAAGGGAACACAGCTCGATAGCCGCCGGCGTATGCCCCGTCTCGATCCCTTGACCGATGCGCGGGCACCGCTTTTCCTCGCCCTATCCCGAGCCATCGATCCGCCTCAGCCAGGGACCGCAGCCAAGGACCCATGGGCCGCAAGCGGAGGCGTCGGTGCCGCGATCAACACCCGGAGATGTCGAGCGGGAGCTCTTCTGTGAGGGCAGGGGAGATCTCCATGCACTGGCCGAGCGCATCCTGCGCGACCATGCGCTTGCCGAGGATGTGGTGCAGGAGAGCTGGCTGCGCTGGCGGGAGAAGGGCTCGGGGGCACGGGTTGCTCGGGCCCTGCTGCGCCGGATCGTGCGCAACCTCGCCATCGATCGGCTGCGCCACGAACGTTCGGAGCGCGCGCGTCAGGCGGCTGTGGCAACGTCCGAGCCCTGGTCGCTCGATGCCGAGGAGACCGTGACCCATCGCCAGCGCCTCGCCCGCGCGCAAGAGGCGCTGAACGAGCTTCCCGACCGCACGCGCCGCGCCTTTGTCCTGCGCCGGATCGAGGGACGCAGTCTGGCCGAGGTGGCGAGCGCCCTCGATGTCTCGGTCCCGCGTGCGCATCAGATGGTGGCCCGCGCCATTGCCCATATTGCCATCAAGATCAAAGATTAGGCCGTAGCTGACTTCAATCTCGCCGATCTGCATCGTCTTATCTGCGATAGGAGCCGACGTGTGAGGCGGGCTTGGACATGACGGATCGGGACGAGGAAAGGCTGACGCGCGACGCCGCCGACCTACTCCTGCGCCTGCTCGAACGGCCCGACGATCCGGCGCTCTTGCGCGAGCGCGCCCGCTGGCTCTCGGCCGGACAGGCCGAGCGGGAGGCTTTGGAGGCCGTCGAACTGGCCTGGGGCATCACGGCACCTGAGCCGGCAAGGCGACCCGCACGATCGCCGTTACGATCGGCTGCGCGATGGCCTCTGCGGGGGGCCGTGTTCGGGGCCGTGGCCATTGCTGCCGCGCTGGCTGCTCTCCTGATCGGCGCGCCCGCGGATTTCGAGACAGGCGTAGAAGACCAGGTCTTCACGCTGGCGAGCGGTGATACGGCCCATCTCGACGCCGCAAGCGCGGTGGATGTGGCCATCGATGCGATGGCGCGGCGTGTGACGCTCCAAGAAGGAGCCGTCTTCGTCGATGTGCTGAAGGATCCACGCCCCTTTAAAGTCCGTGCAGGCGATCTGCGCGCCACAGCGCTCGGCACGGCCTTCGCCGTCGAGCATCTCGAAGACGGTGTCGCCGTCTCCGTGGCCGAAGGGCGGGTGGAGGTGCGCCGGGACACGGGCGCGGCCGAGGTCTTGGAAGCGGGCGAGCGTGTGATCCTGGCCTCAAACGGCGCGCTGCACCGTGAGCAGATCGCCGTCGAAGCCGTGGGTGCGTGGCGCAACGATCAGCTGGTGGTGGAGAACGCGCGACTGGTTGATGTGGCGACGGTGCTGGACCGGCGCATCGCAGGCCGGGTCCTGATCGCCTCTGCCAGCCTGACGGCCGCCACAGTCACCGGCAGCTTCGACCTGAACAAGCCGCTCGCGGCCCTGCGCATCCTCAGCGCGACCCAAGGCGCCGAGGTGATCGACCTCAGTCCCGCCGTCGTCATCATCGCGTCCGACACTTTCTTTGGATCCGGCCGTTAAATTCCGCGGCGCCGTTCCGTCTCCCTCTTAACAGCCACCCGCTTGGTGGGACCTGACGAGGGGACGATGATGAGCATTGCTGAGACCGGCCCGCGCCTGCGCCAGGGCGCGTTGAGGATCGCATTGGGCTTGATGATCGCTGGGGTGACGGCGCCTGCCGTCGCCCAAACCGCGCCCATGGCCATCGATGTGCCCGAGCAGCCGCTGAGCGCCGCCGTCGCGGAGCTCGGTCGGGAGACGGGTCTTGTGATCGGGGTCGATGCGGGGCTTCTGGCGGGTCGGCAAAGCGTGGGTGTCGCCGGCACGATGACCCCGAGCGAAGCGCTCTCGATCATGATCACGGGCACGGATCTGACGATCGACGACCGCGGCGCCGACGGGGTGATCCTACGCCCCGCCGTCTTGGCTGAGCCCGACGAGGGTGCCTTCCTGCTCGATCAGATCCTGGTCCAGGGAGAGCTTCAGACGCGCACGCTGCAGGAGACCCAAACCTCGGTTGCCATCATCACCGGCGAGGCGCTCGAACGGCGCAGCGACGGCGATTTGGCCGATATCGCGGAGCGGACAGCTGGCGTGACCACGAGCTTTGGCAATTCGAGCTTCGTGATCCGCGGGATCGAGGAGAGCGGTTTCGGCACCGGCACGAACGGCGGCACGATCAGCGTCAACATCGATGGCGCCCGCGTCGAGACGGCGAACCGGTTGAGCTCCAGCACCTTCTCGACTTGGGATCTGGAGCAGGTTGAGATCCTGCGCGGGCCGCAATCGACGCAATCGGGGCGCAACGCGCTCGCCGGCGTCGTCGAAGTGCGCTCGAAAGATCCGATCTATGAGACTGAGGTGAAGGCCCGTCTCCATGCCGGCAATGGCGATCTCTTCCAGGGTGCTGCCGCCTTCAATCTCCCGCTGATCGAGGACAGGCTCGCGCTGCGCTTCTCAGCGGATGTTGAGCGCTCAAACGGTTTCGTCGAGAACCCCTTCCTCGGCAACGATGATCAGAACCAGGAAGAACGCGTCACGCTCCGGGGCTCTCTGCGCTTCGATCCCACGGAGGATTTCTCCGCCATCCTCAAGTTCACCCATTTCGGCGAGACCGCCGGTCTTGAGGATATTCTGGTGGACGCTTTTCCGGAGGAGAGGATCTATCCAATCGACCTGCGGGAGACGGTGGACACGCAGTTGCACTCGATCAACTTGCGGCTCGGCTACGACATCAACGACGCGGTCCGCATCGAGTCCGAAACCAACTACTTCACCTATGACGTCGACCAATTTCTCGATCTCGACGACACGGCGCTGATAACCCCGCCGACGATTGCGGGAGCGGACGGGGACAACATCGAGCAGGAGGTCAAGCTGCTCTATGAGGACGAGCGGCTGAAAGCGGTCGTCGGCGGCTTCTACACCAGCATCACGCTGGAGGATGAGATCATCCTCGAGGCCCCGGCCTTCTTCTTCATCCCGGGCGCGCCGCCCGCGGCGCAGGTCGCGGCCATCACGACGCGCGATGCAGACACGACCAACGTCGCCTTCTTCGGGGAGGCCGAGTACAGCGTGCTGCCGGATCTCCGCGTCATCGCAGGGGGACGCTACGACCGGGAGAGCGTCGACACCCAGTCCACCACGCTCTCGAGCACGGAGGATCCCGCTCTCGCCGCCCTCCTGCCCCCTGCCAATGAGATCGAACTCAGCGCGACCTTCGACGCCTTTCTGCCCAAGCTCGGCCTC
>JBCCLX010000070.1:0-14205 GCA_039026635.1 Pseudomonadota bacterium | reverse complement strand
GCGCCGCGGCGATAAGGGGCCTCGGCGTCCGGGGATACACGCGTGCCTTGCGGGTAGACGACGACCTGGCCGCCCGGGTCGCCTGCGTCGATGCGCTCGAGCATGCGGCCTGCCTCCCCCCGCCTGCCGCGCACGACCGTCACCGTCCCGATCCGCCACGTGTAGAGCCCGAAGACCGGCATCCAAAGAAGCTCGCGCTTCATGACAAAGCGTGCCCGCGGCAGGTGAACGAAGAGGATGTAGACGTCGAGGAGCGACTGGTGCTTGGCGGCGACGACCACGGCCTCGCTCGGCAAAGGGCCCCGCAGCGCAACGTCGATGCCAGTCATGCGCCGGGCCAGGATCAGGACGGAGCGGGCGTAAAGGCGCATCCACTCATGGGTCGCGCGGCGGCTGACGAGCAGCGGCAGGCCGATGACCCCCATGATCCCCATGAGCAGGAAGGTCGCCGCGGTGAAGGCCGCGCTGCGCCCGGCACCCAGGGGGCGGATCACGGCAGTTCGGCGAGGGCGCGGCGTACCGCAAGCTGGGCCGCACCCCAGCCGACGAGCGCGGAGACGCCCGCAACGCCTGCGGCAAGCGCCACCAACCTTTCGGGCTCGGGCGCGAGATCGAGACCCACGGAGCGTCCCATCTCCGGCAGGAAGGCGAGCGCCATCGCGGCCGCGCCTGCGCCGACTGCGGCGCCCAGCCCCGTGCGCCAGGCAAGCGGACGCACGAAGGCGCGCACGATGAAGTGCTCCTCTCCGCCAATCAGCCGGATCACCCGCACGATCTCCACATTGCCCGCCAAACTCGCCCGCGCCGCTAGCGCAACCACGCCCGCTGCGGCAACGGCGACCAGAAGGCTTGCCGCCAGGGCGAGACGCTGGATCGCGGCTGCGCCCTCGATCAAAGGCCCCCGCCAGGCATCATGGTCATCGTAGACGGCACCGGGCGCGATGGCCTCGAGCGCGGGGCGCAGGGTCGCAAGATCGGGGCCTGTGTCCGAGAGCGTCACATCGATCAACCGCGGCACCGGCAGGCTGGACAAAGCGACACCGCCACCGAGCCAGGGTTCGAGCAGGGCGGCCTGCTCCTCGCGGGCAAGCGGTCGGGCTTCGGCGATGCCCGGGGTGGCGCGCAGGATATCGAGCACGGCCGCCTCGATCTCGGCGGTATCGTTCGCATCGCCGGGCAGGCGTACGGTCGCGCTGCCCGAGAGCGTGGTCTGCCATTCCGCCCCCAGCCGGTTTGCTGCCAGCGCAGTGGCCAATGTCATGCAGGCCAAGAAAGCCATGCCGAGGGCGGCCAGCACCACAAGCGCTGAGCCCCACCCCCCGCTCGGCAGGAGCCGCAATCGCCCGCTGTAGGAGCGCAGCGTGGTCTCTTCCTCGCTCACAGCTCGCCCCCAATGTTGAGCCGACCATCCGCGAGACGCAGGATGCGGGTGCTGACCATCGTGCGGGCGGATCGGATCAGGCCAAGGTCATGCGTCGCGATCACGACGGTCTTGCCGAGCCGGTTGAGCTCCACGAAGAGGCGCAGGATCCGCATCCCCATCTCGGCATCCACATTGCCCGTCGGCTCGTCTGCCAGGATCACATCGGGCGATGTGATCACGGCCCGCGCGATCGCGGCGCGCTGCTGCTCCCCGGCCGAAAGCGACCGCGGTGGCGCCTCCGCCCGATGCGCGAGACCGACCCAGCGGATCAGCTCTGCCACATCGCCGGCATGCTCGGCGGGATCGCGCCCGTGGACGAGCAGCGGCAGGCGCACGTTGTCGGCAACGCTCAGATGTTCGAGCAGGCGAAAATCCTGGAACACGATCCCAATCCGTCGGCGCAGCATCAGGCGCGCGGCCGCCCGCAACTGCCCTGGATCCTGGCCAAAGAGGGAGACGGTGCCCGCGCGTGGCGAGAGCTCGAGATAGAGAAGCCGCAATAGCGTGGTCTTGCCCGCTCCGGAGGGGCCTGTCAGGAAATGGAACGATCCCGGGGCGATCTCGGCGTCCACGTCCTGCAGCGTCTGGCGCCCATCGTAGCCGAAGCTGACCCGTTCGAGAGATATCACGGTGTCGTCCCGGTCGCTGTCTTGAGACAGAAAGGGCATAATGGCAGGGCTTTGACAACCTTCTTTAAGAAAAAGGCCGTGCCACGGGTGGCGTTGAGCGGTAGCTTCGCGCAGTGTCAGCTCCGGTGTGATGGGTTACAGCTGACGGGAATGCCGACGTCTGCTCTGGTCTTCTCCGGCGGACGAGGCGAAACTTGCCAGCCGTGGCAGACGGCAAAGGGAGGGCAGGGGTGAGCGAGATCGAATGCCCGGCCTGCGAGGCGCGCTACCGCGTGCCGGCCAGTGCAATTGGACCCGAAGGGCGCCGCGTTCAGTGCGCCCGCTGCGGTGAGATCTGGTTTGCGCGCCCGATCGAGGAGAAGCCGGTCGAAGAGGCGCTGGAGACGACGCAGGCCGCCTTGGCCGCCCCAGCGGCGGTTGAGGCAGCTGCGGAGGCGTCAGAGCAGCGGCCGGTCGAGACCGCCGACGAGGCCCTCGATCACAGTGCAGCGGCTGCCGATACGTATGACGCCGATCCCTATGAGGATGTGACCGCCAGCGCGGTGGACGCGGGCGAGGCCTTTATCGAGGGCAGCGTCGAGCCGGCAGGCGAGCCAGCGCCGGAGCGGCGCGCTGAACCGGGTGAGGCAAACGAGGCTGACGCCGAGACTGGCAGCGGGGCGTCGAGCGAGACTGAAGCTGAGGGCGCGGAGGAGGACAGCGTTGCCCGCCTGCCCGCCCGTCCGCGTCAACGGCGTAGCTGGCGCGATCTGAAGGCTGCGGAAGAGGCGGACGACGAGGAAGAGGAAGAGATCGCGCCGATCAGTCGGAACTCGGATGGCAAAGATCCTTTCGCCGAGCGTTTGGCTCGGCTGCGCCAGACAAGCCTGGCACCAGATCCGGTGACACGTCGACCGCCCTCCGTGGGTGATGCTGTCGAGGATGCGGGCGCCCTGCGCGCCGAGGCTGGGAACACGGACGTCGCTCTCGAGGAGAGCGAAGGGGCGCAGGATGCGGCCACGGTCGCCCGTACGGCCCTCGAAGACGCCGAGGAGGACGCCCCGGCTGCGGCTGCTGCCGATCCCCGGGCGGATCAGATGGCTGAGATCCGCCGCATGCTCGATGAGATGAAGGTCCCTGGCAGCGATGCCACCGAGCCCGATGCGGAGGTCGACAAGGCTTTCAAGCGTCAGCGGGACGTGGCTGGGATCGAGAAGATGGCGCCGTCTCCGGCGGCGCCGCCCCGTAAGCGCGAGGAGTTCACCGATCCGCTGCGCGAGAAGCTCCTCGATCCTGAGCAGAAGGCGCGGCGCGACAGTGCTGACGGCGAGAAGACCCGCGCGGGCCTGATGCGCAAGCATCAGAAGCGCACGCGCCGGCGCCAGCTGGCCGAGCGGACGCGCAAGTCGCGCGGTGGCTACTACACGGGTCTCGTGCTGGTCTTGGCTGCGGCCGGGATGCTGGCCGGCGTCTATGCCTTTGCCGACCAGATCAAGGAGCGGGTGCCAGGCACGGCAGGGGCGATCGATGATTATGTGGCCTCGGTAGACCGGGGGCGCGCCGCTCTCGACGATCAACTCGCCGGGCTCAGGGCCCGCATCGACCTGATCATCGAGGTGATGCTCGACGACTAGCGATGCGCGCGGGCATACGGGCGCATCCCGGCCGCGCGCCGGTGCCTGATCAGAACTGGTCGATCAAACGCTCAAGGTAGTCGAGCTCGAAGTCCGGCCGGGTCGCCTCGCCCGAGCGGCGCCGCAGCTCTTCCAGCAGCTCCCGAGCCCGGTCGACAAGGGCGCGATCCGGGACGCCCGTCTCTCGCCCGTCGATGGCGCCGAAGCGGCCGGCGGGGCGGTCGAAGGGATCGGCGCTCTCGTCTTCGGCCCCGTCGCCCTGACCCCGGCCCTGGCCTTGCGCGTTCTGCTGGCCCTGACCCTCCTGCTCGAGCTGTTGCGCCAGATCCTGCGCGCCCTGCTCCAGCTGGTCGAGCGCGCGGAGCTGGTCATCCACCGCCTCGCCGGGAGCACCACGGTCGAGATCGCCTCGCGCTTCGCCCATGGAGCGCCCAGCTTCGTCAAGCGCGCGCTGGATCGCCTCTGCCCCCTCACCACCCGGGATCTGGCCGAGCAACTCCTCGAGCATCTGGCGCAGCGCCTCCTGCTCCTGCGCCAGTCGACCATTCTGCCCCATGCCCTGCTGGCCGCCGGACTGGCCCTCGCCGAACTGCTCGCCCATGCCCTGGCCCGGCTGCTGTCCGGGTTGCTGCCCCTGACCCTGCTGTTGGCCTGGCTGCTGGCCCTCGCCCTGCTCGCCGGGTTGGCCCTGTTGGCCGGGCTGCATGCCCTCCCGCGCCTGGCGCCGTTCCTCGCCCAAGGTCCGATCCGAGAGTTCGCGCTGCCGCTGGATCAGTTCCTGGAGCTGCTGCATCGCCTGTTGGCCCGGGCCGCCTTGTTGCTGGCCCTGCTGCGGGCGCCCAGCCTGCAGGTTCTCCAGCATGCGGGACAGTTCGGAGAGCATCTGGCGCGCCTCATCGCGCAGGCCCCCTTCGGCGCGACGCTGCAACTCGTCCAGCATCTCATTGAGATCCTGCTGCGTCAGCGACTGACCGTTTGGCATCTCGGGGCGGGCCTGCTGCTGACCCTCCTGCATCATCTGGCGGGCAAACTCGCGAAGATATTGATCCATCGCGGCGCGAAGTTCTTCCATCGCGCGCCGGATGTCCTCCTCGGTCCCGTTCTCCAGCGCGTCCTCGAGCGCCTGCTGCGCCTCGCGAAGCCGATCGAGCGCCGAGTTCAGATCGCCACCATCAAGCTCGAGCGCTGCCTGCCAGAGGAACTCGGCCACATCCGCGGCCTCCTCCGCCACGCGATCGTCGCCGATGGCGAAGGCCAGACGGCGGACGGCCGTGCGCGTGCCGAGGAAAGCGCCGTGCTTGTCGCCGAAGATCTTTTCCGGTCGGCGCGTCACGGCCTGCAGCACATCGAGAACCCGCGGCGCTTCACCGAAATCGAGCGCCAGGGCACGGCGCTGTTCTACCAGCGCGCGGGCCAAGGGATGGCGGAAGGACCGGCCGGGCAGACGGAAGGTCACGGTCTCGCTCGTGCCGATCTGACCCGCACCATCCTCCGCATAGAGCGTCAGCGCCACATCGCCGCCCGCCAGCGGATGCTCGCTCAGATCTTCGAGCGCCATATCCGTCACATTGCGGGGATCGCCGGTGATCGGCAGGGGCAGCGCAAAGCTGATCGCCTCCTTCACCAGGCTGTTCTCAGGGTCCAACCCGTCCGGCGGCACAATCTCGGCCCAGGCCGAGACAACCCCATAATCGTCCGACGCCGTGAAGCCGACCTCGAGGGCGCCGGCAAAAGTACCCTCCGGAATGCCGTCTAGCGAGATCGTCGGCGGCATATCCGGCGTCACAGTGATCTGCCAATCCGCCAGGGCCGCACCATCACCGCTCACGGCCAGCGCGCCCGTCTCGCTCAACTTTCCGCGCAACTCATAAAGTCCTGCGCCGAGAGAGCGGATTCCCACCTCCGAGGCGACACCCGGCGCTTCGATCACTGGCTCACCCGTCAGATCGGTCACCCGCAGCGTCAGATCCGACCCCTCGGGAAAGCGGAAGGCGGCGGTAGCGCGATCGAGATAGACGGTCGTCAGCCCCGTATGCGCGGGCGGCACCACCCAGGCCTCGGCAAGCGGCACGCGCTCGAAGGCCGGCGCCGCGGGTGCAGCCGGAGCTGGGGGCACGATCAGGGTCTGAAGTCGGTCACGCCAGTCTTCACCCGCGCCGAGCACGCCGGTCAGGAGGACGACGGGGGCAAAGAGACGCACAGCGAGCCGATCCGTGGGTGCAAGCCGTGTGTTGGCGGGGCGCGCCTTCAGGCTCGCCAGAGCCCGCTCGGCGCGGCGCTGGTGTTCGAGCCAGATCGCACGCGCCGTTGCGTCATCGCGCCCGAAGGACTGTGCGTCGGTCAGAACGCCGAGGGGGCGCGAGCTGCTGTCCTCGTCCAGGCGCTCATGGGCCTCTGCGTCGCGGGGAAGGCGAAAGCCGTTAAAGCCCCAGAAGAAGGCGACGATGATCAGGATCCCGGCCGAGCCAGCGATCCAGGGGTGCAGTGCTGCCGGGATCGCGGCGAAGAAGCCGAGGAGCGCCGCCCCCGCGACGAAGGCTGCCGCGCTCAGTCCGAGCCAGAGGGCCCGAACCAGCCGTTCCAACAAGATCGCGCGGCGACTGCGGCGGATGAGGCGGCGCGTGGCCAGATCGGGCCGGAAGCGACGCTCACGGCGCGCGCTCTCGCCAGCGCCACTCGTCGAAGTCGGGGATCGGTCAGCCATGCTCGCCTTTCCTCGCGGGCGGGAGCCGGCTGCGCCTCTCACGCGCCAGCTTTTGCCGCTATCCAGTCCGGCACGCTATCACGCGCCATCATCTCCTCCAACGTGGGCCGTGCCCGCACAATGGCAAAGGCTGCCCCATCCACCAGCACTTCCGGCGCCAGGGGCCGGGTGTTGTACTCGGAGGCCATTACCGCGCCATAAGCGCCGGCGGAGCGGAATGCGACCAGATCGCCCGCCTCGAGCGGCGGCAGGGGACGTTGGCGGGCGAAAGTGTCCCCGCTTTCGCAGACCGGCCCCACCACATCGACCGGTTTCATGGGCGCATCACGGGCAGGCTCGATCACAGGCACGATATCGTGATGAGCGTCATACATCGCCGGGCGGATCAGATCGTTCATCGCGGCGTCGAGAATCAGGAAATCGCGGCCTTCCCCCGATTTCGCATAGATCACCGAGGCGACGAGCAGCCCCGCGTTGCCCGCGATGAGCCGCCCGGGCTCGATCGTCACCTTGGCGCCCAGATCGCCGACGGTGCGCCGGATCACGTCGCCATAGTCGAAGGGCAGGGGCGGGGCCTCGTTGCTGGCCACATAAGGGATACCGAGCCCGCCGCCGAGGTCGAGATGGCTGATCCGATGACCTTCGGCGCGGAGCTGGCGGGTGAGGGCGGCGACTTTAGTGAACGCGGCCTCGAAGGGTTCGAGGGCGGTCAGCTGGCTGCCGATATGCACGTCGATCCCGATCACCTCGATGCCCGGCAACGCGGCGGCGCGGGCATAGAGGGCGGGCGCCCGGCCGATCGGCACGCCGAATTTGTCCTCGGCCTTGCCGGTCGAGATCTTGGCGTGGGTCTTGGCGTCCACATCCGGGTTCACGCGCACGGCGATCCGCGCGGTGCGCCCCATGGCGGCGGCAACGGCGGAGAGGACCTCGAGCTCGGGCTCGCTCTCGATGTTGAAATGGCCGATGCCTGCCTCAAGCGCGAGGCGCATCTCATCCGCCGTCTTGCCGACGCCTGAGAAGACGATGTTCTCGGGAGCCACGCCTGCGCGCATGGCTTTGGCGAGTTCCCCGCCCGAGACGACATCGGCCCCGGCGCCGAGGCGGGCGAGCGTCGCGATCACGGCCAGGTTGGAGTTGGCCTTCATCGCATAGGCGATGCTGTGGTCGAGCCCCGAGAGCGCCTCGTCGAAAACGCCGTAGTGCCTCTCCAGCGTGGCGGTGGAGTAGAGATAGAAGGGCGTGCCGACCTCGGCCGCGATTTCTGCAACGGCGACATCCTCGCCATGGAGCCGGCCGTCGCGATAGGTGAAGTGGTCCATCAGCCTTCCTCGGCGGGCTGCTCCGCCGCGGGCTCGGGCGGTGGCGGGGGCACGGGATCGCCGCGACGACCGCAGGCCGAGAGTGCGAGGCCGAGGCAGGCGAGAAGGGCGATCACGGGCGCAAGACGGGGCATGAGCGGGGGCATCACCGTCCCTCCTCGGCAAGGGCCGCGCGCCAGCGGGCAACCTGGGCGCGCACCTGATCCGGCGCCGTGCCGCCATAGCTCTGGCGCGAGGCGGCGGAGGCTTGGGGCGAGAGGACGCCGAGCACCGCTTCTGTCAGCCGCGGTTCAACGGCCTGGAGCGCGGCGAGCGGCATCTCGTCGAGGGCGACGCCCGCGGTCTCGGCAGCGGCGACGATGCGGCCCGTTACGTGATGCGCCTCACGAAAGGGCATGCCGAGCTCCCGCACCAACCAGTCGGCCAAATCGGTGGCAGTCGCATAGCCGGCGCCGGCAGCGGCGGCGAGGACCTGGCGGTTCGGCGTCATATCCCGCACCATGCCTTCCATGGCGGCCAGTGCCAGGGCCAGGCTGTCGGCAGCATCGAAGACCGGCTCTTTGTCCTCCTGCATGTCCTTGGAATAGGTCAGCGGCAGGCCCTTCATCACGGTGACCAGCGCGACGAAGGCCCCCATGATGCGGCCCACCTTGGCGCGGCAAAGCTCCGCTGCATCCGGGTTCCGTTTTTGGGGCATGATGGAGGAGCCGGTTGAAAAAGCGTCGGTGAGCGTCACGAAGCGGAACTGGGCCGAGCACCAGATCACGATCTCCTCGGCCAGGCGCGAGAGATGGGTGGCGGTGATGGACGCCGCTGCGAGGAATTCGAGCGCATAGTCGCGCGCCGACACCGCATCGAGCGAATTGCCCATGGGCCGTGCGAAGCCGAGGGCTGCGGCCGTGAAATCCCGGTCGATGGGAAAGCCCGTGCCAGCCAGCGCGGCCGCGCCAAGCGGGCATTCGTTGGCCCGCGCCCGCGCGTCGCGTACCCGTGAGCGGTCCCGCGCGAACATCTCGGCATAGGCGAGCATATGGTGGCCCCAGGTGACGGGCTGCGCGCTTTGCAAATGGGTAAAGCCGGGCATCACCGCATCCGCCCCCGCCTCGGCCTGGTCGACAAGCGCCGAGATGAGCGCGGTCAGCGCGGCATCCGCATCGTCCATCCGGCTTCGGACCCAGAGGCGGAAGTCAGTCGCGACTTGATCATTGCGCGAGCGCGCGGTGTGCAGCCGCCCGGCCGGCTCGCCGATGATCTCGCGCAGCCGTGCCTCCACGTTCATGTGGATATCCTCGAGCGCGCGGGAGAAGGTGAAGGTGCCGGCTTCGATCTCAGCGGCGACTTGGACCAGCCCGCGGTCTATCTCGGCATGATCCTCCTCGCTGATGATCTCTTGGGTCATCAGCATGGCGGCATGGGCGCGGGAGCCGGCGATGTCCTCGGCCGCCAGCCTACGGTCGAAATCGATCGAGGCGTTGATCGCTTCCATCACCGCGGCAGGGCCTGCGGCGAAGCGTCCGCCCCACATGGTGTTGGCCGCCGTGGTCGCGGTCTTGTGACTGGCGCTGTCATCTGACGCGCCCTGGCCGGGGTTACCCGGGCGCGGGCCTGCGCTATTCTCAGTCATTCGCGGAACCCCGTTCGAAGGAAGCCCTGTCATGCCGAAATTCGCCCGGATGCCCGGACGCGAGCGCCTGCCCGTGGCACGCCGTCTCGGCGCGGCCCTCCTATACGGTGCCGCCGCCCTGGCCGCAATCGGCACCCCGGTCGCGCAGGCGGAGATGACGACAGCGGATCGCGCGGCCTTCACCGAGCTGGCGAAGACGGCGATCCCCAACATCGTCGTCTATCCGGAGCTGCGGGAGAGGCCCGGCGGGGACTTCACCGATGCCGATGGACAGACCATGACGCTGGCCGATTTCGAGGGACGGGTCGTGGTGCTGAACGTCTGGGCCACCTGGTGCCCGCCCTGCCGCAAGGAGATGCCGTCCATTGACCGGCTGGCCGCGGCGCTGGCGGGCGAGGATGCGGTCGTGGTTGCGCTTTCGACGGATCGGGGCGGCAAGAAGCCCGTGGAGAAGTTCTTCCGCGAGGTCGGGATCGAAACGCTCGCGATCTACAACGACAAGGGCGGCGATGTGCCCCGCTCGGCGGCTGTGATCGGTCTGCCGGCGACGCTCCTTCTCGATCGGGAGGGGCGCGAGGTGGCGCGGCTGACGGGTGATGCCGAATGGGACACGCCCGAGGTCGTCGCCATGGTGCGCCATCTGATCGCCGCGACCGATCCTGCTGCCCAGCGCTCCGCCCTGCCGAGATCGAGCCAGAGCCTTACCGCGGGCCTCGCGCCGAGCCCGATCGAGCCGACGACCCGGGCGGCCAACGGCACGGCCTTCCTGGAGGGTAAAGCGCGAGATGCCGTCAATCGCGACAGCCCGCTGGCGGGCACGGCGCTCTGAGAGCGCCGAGCGGCCTTCTTTCACAAGCCCGAGTCATACCGCCTAGGGCGCATCACGCATCGGCGCTGCGCCCGGTGATCATGCGCATCAAGAGCCCATCACGATCCACGAATTCGTGCTTCAGAGCGGCGGCCACATGGAGCACGAGGAGGGCGGCGAGCGAGAAGGCGGCATACATATGGATCGCCATGAAGATCCCGCTCAAGTCACGATCCCCCTCCGGAAACGGGTCGGGCATCTCGAAGAGCCCGAAGACCATGTTCTTGATCTGCATGGGGTAGGCGTCGACGTCGTTGAGCGGTGAGGACGTCGACATCAGCCAGCCTGTCACGGGCAGGAGCACCATCAAGACGTAGAGCGCGATATGGCTGCCGCGTGAGGCGAGGCGCTGCCAGTCGGGCATCGGCGGCTCGGCGGGCGTGGGGTTGAGGGCGCGCCAGATCATGCGGATCGCGATCAGCATGAAGGCGACGAAGCCCCAGCTCTTGTGGACCTGTACTTCGGCGAAGCGCTCGAAGGGGCCCAGGAAGTTGACCATGTAAAAGCCCATGCCGAGCTGGAACAGGATCACGCCGCCTGCGAGCCAATGGATGCCGCGGCTGACGATGCCCCAGCTGGTGGTTGTATTGGTGATACTCATCGTATCGCTTCCTTTTTGGCGCTGGCCCCGGCGCCTCAGTCGAGGGCGGGTGCTGGCTCAGAGGCGGTGTCCGCCGCGATGACGCGGGCGATCAGCTCGAAACGCACGGTGACGCGGGTGCCGATGTCTATCAGGGCCGAGATCGGGCCTTCACCCAATCGATAGCGACCCCGCTCGATCTCGAGGCTGCCGGTGGCTCGGGCGCGATCGCCGTCGCGCTCCAGCCGCAGGGGCGCCTCGAGAAACAGCCGGCGCCCCTTGATCTCGAGGGTGCCGGAGGCGGTGTAGCGATCCTCGCCCAAAGGGGTCAGCCCGATCAGGCGGTAGGTCGCGACCGGGTGGTTTCGGCTATCGAACCACTCGGCGGAGGTGGCGAAGGCGCTCTCGAGCGCATTACCGAGGACGATGCTGCCGGTCTCGATCCGCAGCTCGAGGGCAGCACTACCGGGATCGGTCGGCTCGAACCGCCCCTCGCCCTCGAAGCGGTCAAACCGACCTTCGGCCGGCTTGCCGAAACGCTCGAAGATAAAGCTGAGGCGCGAGGCCTCCGGGTCCGCGATCCAGTCCGCGGCGTGGGCGGGCGGCGCGCCGGCGACGGTGACAAGACCCAGCAGGAGAGCTGCGGGTAGGAGCCCCTTGGGGAGCAACGCCCAGAGGGCCACTGCCGGGGGAAGCGATGCCGGCGAGAGCAGCGTTGGGGGGAGGAGGGACCGGTCGTACACGCTCAGTCCCTCCCGGAACCCGCTCTGCTAAACCGATCAGCTGCCGTCCGAGGTCGGGTAGATCTCGAGATCGACGCGGACCGGGATGATCGCGCTAACCGCCGGGGCGGCATAGTCCATGCCGAAGGCCGTGCGATCGATCTCACCGGTGACGGTGAAGCCCGAAATCTCGCGGTCGGGGTTGAAGGGAGAGGGCGCCTTTTTGTTGAGAACGGCCTCGAAGCTAACCGGTTGGGTCTGGCCGATCATGGTCAGCTCGCCCTCCACCTTCGCGGTCGTGTCACCGGTCGGCGTCACGCTGGTCGAGACGAAGGTGATCTCCGGGTACTTCTCCACATCGAAGAAATCGGCGTTGCGCAGATGCTCGTCGCGCTTGGCCCAAAAGGTATCGATGCTGGCGGCCTGGATGGTGAAGGAAACCTTGGTCTCCTCGATGGCCTCAGGGTCGAAAGTGATATCGGCATCGACCTCACGGAACACACCATGGGTGGTCGAGTAGCCGAGGTGGCTGACCTGGAATGTCACGGCCGTATGGCTTTTGTCGAGGGTATAGGGCTCGGCCGCGGCGGGGGCGGCGACGAGAAGGACCGCGAGGGGCGCGGCGAGCGTAGCGGCGAGGCGCATGGGATATCTCCTGTCATCTGCGTCGTCGAAACCCGCCGGGCCGGCTGTCGGTGGCAGGTAAACGGAGAGATAAGGCGCGCTGCGCGGCACACTAGCGCATGCAGTGGAATGGAATTTTTCCGAAATGAGAATGGACAGGCGCTTGATTGTGCTTCTTGGCGCAGGGGCGGTCGGATGCAGCTTGCGTGGGCCCCATGCTGGCGCGGCCTTGGAGCTTTGTTGGCGCTGGGGCCCGCGACTTGCGCTCAGGCTCGTGATTGATCGCGCTGGGCGGCGCGGATCACCCGGTCGAGGCTGTCGAGAAAGCGGCTGCGCTCAGCCTTGCCGAAGGGTTTCGCGCCACCGCGCTTGCCCGGATCGTCGAGCGGGTTGGCAGCGCGGAGATCGGCCATGAGGTCGCGCATGGCCAACCGCTGACCGATGGAGGCCGGCGAGAAGGCCTCGCCGTCATGGGCAAGCGCCCGGGCGCCGGCGTCGAGCACGCGCGCTGCGAGCGGGATATCGGCGGTGACGACGACGTCGCCCGGGCCCGCGCGCTCGGCGATCCATTTGTCGGCCTCGTCGGGGCCGTCGGGGACGACGACGATCTGGACCCGCGGGTCGGGGACGGGGCGGATGCCGCCATTGGAGACAAGACGCACGGCGCAGTCATGGCGCAGGGCCACGCGCAGCGCCTCCTCCTTCACAGGGCAGGCGTCGGCGTCGACATAGACGGTCGTGGCCATGGCGGTTCGATCCTCAGAACGCGGGAGCAAACTGGGAGCGGGCCGGCGGGAGCCCGTTACGCCGCCCTCGCCTTCGCTCGTGCGACGACGCCCTGCCGCCAGCCCGCTCCCCTTGGTGCCGTCTCGGTGCTTCTTCTTAGCGGGTGGGGACGGGAACCTCGCCGCGGTAGTCGTAGAAGCCACGGGAGGTTTTGCGACCGAGCCAGCCGGCTTCGACATATTTCACGAGCAGCGGGCAGGGGCGGTATTTGGTATCGGCCAGCCCGTCGTGCAGGACGTTCATGATCGAGAGGCAGGTGTCGAGACCGATGAAATCCGCCAGCTGGAGCGGGCCCATGGGGTGGTTGGTGCCGAGCTTCATCGCCGTGTCGATGGAGGTGACGGTGCCGACACCTTCATAGAGCGTGTAGATCGCCTCGTTGATCATCGGCAGCAGGATGCGGTTGACGATGAAGGCCGGGAAGTCCTCGGCATTGGCGGGGGTCTTGCCGATGGCCTCGACCAGGGCGCGCACCGCGTTGAAGGTGGTGTCATCGGTGGCGATGCCGCGCACGAGCTCGACCAGCTGCATCACCGGCACCGGGTTCATGAAATGAAATCCCATGAAGCGTTCGGGCCGGTCGGTGCCCGAGGCGAGGCGGGTGATCGAGATCGAGGAGGTGTTGGACGTCAGGATCGTATGCGGCGCCAGATGGGGTTTCAGCGCCTCGAAGATCCGATGCTTGACCGCCTCGTTCTCGGTCGCTGCCTCAATCACGATGTCGCTCGTTGCGATCGGTCCGGGTCCGGTGACGGGGGTGATGCGGCTGAGGGCGGCCTCGGCCTCGGGCGCGCTCAACCGGTTCTTCGAGACCAGTCGGCCGTAGCCCTTTTCGATACGCTCGAGAGCGCCCTGCAGAGCCGCGGGATTGGTGTCATTGAGGGCTACCGCGAAGCCGGCCTGAGCGAAGACTTGGGCGATACCCGCCCCCATCTGCCCGGCGCCGACCACGCCTATCGTTCGGATCTCCATCCCGCGCTCCCCCATCCTGCGCTCCCGTCGTTTCCCGCTGCTCGTTTCTCGCGACCGATTTTTGCCGACGCGGCTCCGAGGCCGTCTGCTTTTGTTGTGCGCTGCACAAAAACTATAGATCGCGAGATCCGTCGAAGGCAAGCGACCTGGTTGCAGAGGCCTCAGACCATGTCAGAGCCGCAGGCAGACTGCGCATTCGGGCCACAGGGGCGCAGCCGAGGGGCGATCTTGCGCCACGTTCTCTGGGTTTGCGCGGGGCCGAGGTTTCGGCAACTCTGGCATCCTCGTCTTTTTGATGGCCTGTTCCTTTTTGGTCATCGTCGTGCAGACCAGCGAAG